>JAWOEJ010000178.1:0-5786 GCA_046482845.1 Desulfobacteraceae bacterium
TGTCGGCATCCTGCCCGATTACGTCGTCGAGGATTTCCCCCCAGGGCGCTCTGGATAAAAATTTCACCGGCCTCTTTTGGGTTGATCCTGCCGTAACTCACCTTTCTTGAACCTACAATAATCAGTCCGAACACAGAGACCTGTTCACTGGCCACCACTTCGCCCCTTTTTTTCTCCCAGTGGGGGTCCGACCAGGAATACGTACACAGATTTCCACCCAGCTCTTCCAGCCATCCAGGATCTATAGTGGCGGCAGTGCGGGCAAACAGCTGGGATGTTTCCACATACTCGGCTGCCACAATCCAGTTTCCAGGCTGCTTAAACAAACCTGAGCCGGGGAATATATATGCGTTTCTGCCCTTTGCCGCAGCAAATACATTTTTTTCCTTTTTATGGGCAATATTGGCCAGATATCCGCTTAAAATTGATTTATGAAGGGCAATATAAAATTCTCCGCCCAGGGCATATTCCTTTGATTTCAATCCCGCAGTACCCGGGTTTACCAGCCTGGAATCTTTCTGCCTGCCAGGGGTAATGCCATGGTCTTTTAACACGGATGCAATCTGATAATGAATATCTTTCCACTCCCTCATTTTTTTAAATGAAAGAAAATTGTCTTTGCAGTATTTTTTTATCTTTGCCCGGGTCTTCAGGGTTTTTTCAGACCGTTTAAAGGCCTTCCAGATATTGAGAAGGGTGATGAAATCCGAAGTATCATCAACAAACTGTCCATGTTTCTGATCCGCCTGCAATGATTTGTCATGGGGGCGCTGCCTGGGGTCTCCAACGGACAGGGCAGAAACAATGATCAGGGCTTCATTCAGACAACCCCGCTGTCCGGCTTCAATGAGAATTCTGGAAAGCTTTGGATCCACCGGAATCCCCGCCATAATCCGTCCGGTTTCAGTAAGAACAAAGGTCTTTTTCCTGCCCCTTTTTTTCCCGGTTATGGCGTTCAGTTCCACCAGGGTGTCAAACCCGTCCTTTATGCTTTTGGGAGAGGGGGCATCAATAAATGGAAACGCTGATATGTCCCCGAGTTTCAAGGCAATCATCCGTAAAATAACTTCAGCCAGATTGCTTCTTAAAATTTCAGGCGGTGTAAAACAGGGCCTGGCTCCGTAATCCGCTTCACTGTAGAGTCGAATACAGATACCGTTTTCAACGCGGCCGCAGCGGCCTTTTCTCTGATCAGCGCTGCTTTGGGATACAGGCCTGACTGGAAGGGCTGTGGTTCTTGTCCTTGGAGAATAGGCCGGAATACGGGCAAGGCCCGTGTCTATTACATATCTGATGCCGGGTATGGTAAGGGAAGTCTCTGCCACGTTGGTCGACACAATCACCTTTCTGCCGGGTCCCTGTGAAAACACCGCAGACTGCTCCTTTGCCGGCAGCCGGGCATAAAGCGGCATTATTGACAGTCCCCTGTACTCCCTGCCCCTGATCAATGCCATGGTCTCCCTGATATCCTGCTCCGTTGGCATGAATATCAGCACATCCCCGCGCCTGGACATCCGGCAGATCTCATCCAGGGCCTCTGCAGCCGCCTCCACATATCCCTGATCATCGCCAGGGCTGTTTTCCCTGTCTGCATCTTTTTCATCCTCCTGTGACTGGGGGGCTTCATACCGGACATCCACGGGAAAGGTCCTGCCGGTCACCTCAATAACAGGGGCATTGTCAAAGGCCTTTGAAAATTTCTCCGTATCAATGGTGGCTGAGGTAACAATCAGCTTTAAATCTTTTCGTTTTTTCACCAGCCCCCTTAAAATCCCCAGTGCAAAATCAATATTCAAACTCCGTTCATGGGCCTCATCCACAATAATGGTATCATATTGATTTAAAAAGGGATCATTCTGGGCTTCAGCCAGTAGAATGCCGTCGGTCATGAGCTTAATATAGGCATTGGGGTCTGAGCGGTCATCAAAGCGGATCTTGTATCCTACAGAACAGCCGGAGGTATCATTGAGTTCTTCGGCAATGCGTTTGGCCACATTTATTGCGGCAATTCTTCTGGGCTGGGTACAGGCGATCTTTCCGGCTGTTCCCCTGCCGGCTTCCAGGCAGAATTTGGGAATCTGGGTGGTTTTTCCGGACCCTGTTTCGCCTGAAATAATCACCACCCTGTTTTTTTTTATTGCATCTACAATATCATCCATTTTCGCTGTTATGGGCAAATCTGGATTGTATTTCAATTCCGGAAGGGCATTCACCCGCTTTTCTCTTTTTTCAAGGGAAAGGGTCACTTGCTGCTCAAGCCTTGTGATGCGCCTGCCCAGTTCTTTTGTTTTGTCAGCGTGGGCCTCTTCTGGGCCGGACAATGCCTTAGCCTTTTTTTTAAGACCGGTAATCTCACGTATAAACCTGTACCGGTGCTGACACATGACCTGATTTATTTTTTTTTCTATTCTTCTTATACGTTTCATAATCATACAAAATTAGCGCAGAACAGAAAAATGTCAATTTAAACCCTCCCCTTTTCCATTGCCATTCAAATAAAAAAAAGATATACCCGTGTATATAGTAATCAGCCGTCAGTAATCAGTAATCAGTAATCAGTAATCAGTAATCAGTAATCAGTATCTAATCCCTGTTACTTGATTATCAGGTTTTTATGGAAGAGTCGAGCGCCTCCCCCAGCGATTGCTCTGTCAGGGACATTGAAAACCAAGGGATATCAGACTTTTTTCCTGGCAGGCGTTGCAACAATCAAGCTGTTTGGGGACCGCAGGCCGCAGTGCCGCCGATTTTTAGCCTGACAGAGCAAAAAGCCCTCAGACGGTCCCTGTCCTGACAGAGCAACCGCTGGGGGCGGCGCTATTCAAAAAAATTGATAGTCGAATAATAGTAAAAATATTGCATTTTAAATTCCAGGGTCTGAAACTGATAACTGATAACTGATTACTGATTACTGATTACTGATTACTGGTTACTGATTACTGGTTACTGATTACTGATTACTGATTACTGATTACTGATTACTGATTACTGATTACTGATTACTTAAAACTTAAAACTGATACATAGATACGCCCGGTAAAAGGAGGGGTAGGTATTGGCTTCTGAAATCAGCATGATAGAAGACATGAAGGAAAATATACCAAAAGACAGGGATACGGAAACCCTGTCAGGGGAAATTGTCGGCTGCCTGGTCAAAAAAGGGGCTGTTTCCGACAAACAGGTCAAACATGCCCTGCGGATCAAATCCAAGCTGGCCTCCAAAGTGACCCTGCTTGATATTCTGGTGGATCTGGGATATTTAACTGACAATCAAATCAAGGAAACCCTTCGCCATGAAAGCCTTTCCATGAAAGTGGGGGACCTTCTCCTGGAGCTTGGGTATATCACAACGGAAAAACTCAACGCTGCCCTGTCCATCCAGAAAAAAGAAAAAAACAAAAAGATCGGTGAAATACTCATAGAGCAGAAATTCATTACGGAAAAATCCTTTCTTGAGCTTTTGTCCGTTCAAATGGGATTTCCCCATGTTGAACCGGATATTCTGGATATTGATAAAAATCTTGCACAGAAAAACCAAATTTCCCTATACCGCAAAAATCTGTTCATTCCTGTTAAAAGAGAAAAAGGGAAACCATTTGTTGTGTTTGAAGATCCGTTGAACCCCGCCAGTGTAAAGGCGGCAGAAAGGATTTTTGGAGCGGATATGATCATCGGGGTGGCTTCCCACGGTTCTATTCTGGCGGCACTGAACAAACTGGATGCAAATCTCAGCAGAAAGGACAAAGCCATTGATCAGGATTCTGCCCAGGGAATTGCTGATTCCATTATTCAGCAGGCAATCATGGAAGATGTCAGTGACATTCACCTGGAACCTATGAAGGACAGACTCCAGGTGCGGTTCCGCAAGGACGGGGTGCTGATCCACTACAAAGACTTTTCCGCAAGTGTTATTCCCATGGTGACAAGCCGGCTGAAAATCATGAGCAACCTTGACATTACGGAAAAACGGCGCCACCAGGGCGGCAGGATCACCTTTGACTACAACGGAAATGAATATTCCCTGCGCATCTCCTTTTACATCACCATTCACGGGGAAAAAATTGTGATGCGCCTGTTGAACCGTATGAATGAGGTTCTGGATCTGGATCATCTGGGCATGCAGCCTAAAATTTTAAAGAGATTTCTCCGGGATGCGGTAACTGTCCCAAGTGGTGTAATGATTGCAACCGGCCCCACAGGCTCAGGGAAAACAACAACCCTGTACAGCTGTATCGCCCATATTAAAACCCCCGAGATCAGCATCATAACAGCGGAAGATCCAGTGGAATATACCCTGGATGACATTTCCCAGTGCTCCATAAACCCGGACATTGACCTCACCTTTGAAGAAACCCTCAAGCATGTTGTCAGGCAGGACCCGGATGTAATTGTTATCGGTGAAATCAGGGACCGGTATTCAGCCGAGGTGGCCATACAGGCCTCCATGACCGGGCACAAGGTATTTACGTCATTTCATACCGAAGACAGTGTCAGCGGTCTGGTCAGACTGATGAATATGGATATCGAGTCGTCCATGATCGCCTCAAGTGTGGTCGCCATCCTGGGCCAGCGGCTGTTGAGAAAAGTCTGCCCGGTATGCAGCAGCCCCTATAAACCAACACCTGAAGAACTTCAAAAAATAGGATACACCCCTGCTGAAATTTCCAGATATCAATTTCTCAAGGGAAAAGGGTGTACAAACTGCCATCATACCGGATACAAGGGAAGAATAGCGGTTTTTGAACTCCTTGTATTAAATGAATTCATAAAGGATGCTGTTCTCAACAGCAAGCCCAGCTATGAAATCAGAAAAATCAGCATGGAGACATCAGGCCTTGTAACCCTGTTTGAGGACGCGGTGTACAAGGCTGCCGCAGGCATCACAACCATTGATGAGATTTTCAGATGTGTGCCCAAACTCATTCCCCCAAGACCCATCAAAGAAATTAAAAGATTACAAGGGGTTTAACGCATGAACCATCAGAACTCCATTATAGATATCCTCAAGGCCCAGTTGAAAAATGGTGATTCCCTTCCCGTACTCAGCAAAAATTCACTGCAGCTTCAGGATGAAGTGATCAAAGCAGATCCTGATTTTAAAAAAATTGAAACCCTCATCAAAACCGACCCCTCGGTAACCGGCCATGTACTGAAAATGGCCAACTCACCGTTTTACAGAGGCCTTGAACAAATCTCCACGATCAGGCAGGCCATGATACGCCTGGGCAACACAGAGCTGGGCAATATCATTTTACAGGCGGTTCACAAAAAAAATTTTCAGTCCCAGGATCCTTTTATCAGAAAACACCAGATAAGACTGCTCAACCATTCCATTTCCTGTGCAGTAGGGGCTTTGTGGACGGCAAGACACCTTGAACTCGAGGACATGATCCCCAAAAGCTTTATTGCAGGACTGCTCCATGACATGGGCAAACTCTATCTGCTGACGGCCTTTGAAAAATTAAAAACGAACAGGATCATAAAAAATTATCCTTCCCCGGCGCTGATCCGGGAAATCCTTGACAAACTCCACTCCCGTCAGGGATACGAGCTTTTATCCCATTGGAATCTTCCAAAGGAGCTGTGCCATATTGCCGGCAATCACCACATGGAAAAATTTGATCAGTCTGACGTGCTTCTTGTACTGATCCGGTTTGTTGACCAGGTGGTCAATAAAATGGAAAAGGGCAATAAAGAAGAGGACACAGCCAAAATCGCCGTGTGATTTTGATGAAAAAGGAGCAAAAAATAAATTAAAAGAGTTTTTGCAAAGTTAAATTTTATTT
>JAWOEJ010000016.1:0-4401 GCA_046482845.1 Desulfobacteraceae bacterium
GTAGAAGGTGTCGCCGGCAAACCAGATATTATACGGGGCCACCCGGCGTTGGGAGGGCAATAAGATCCCGGTAAACCGTCCGGGTATGGCACTCCAGCCTGTCTGCAATGTCGGCAACAGATCTGCCGGTTTTTGCATCGATCAGCATCTGGAGAATTTTCCACTGCCGTCCTAACTGGTCTCCCCTGGCCATATCCGGGCTCCCTGATGAAAAAGTGTATTGGCCATATCATTGCAATAACATCCGGACATAAAAAAAAATGAAACGGTGTGACCGGATCTGTCACACCCTTGTGTTATTAAAAAAATCAGGATAAGACAACAATTTAATGGAGGCATCATGATTGAGTTTTTTTTGCTGATGATTTTCAATCTTCTGTATCCGGATAAAAACAAGACCGGTCAACCCAAAGATGACATGAATACCGCCGCCGCTTTTTTTTATGGCACTTCCTTTGAATCTATTGGAAAAGAAACCAAACACCAGCCGGATGAAACGCCACAGGAACAACAGACCGTGTCCGGGGATCATTGCGATTATTATGATGACTGGCTTGATTGGTAACCGGAAATTTTTCTTTTTTTAATATCATGCCAGTTACCGAGATTGAATACAAACCGCTTCAACTGAAAAGGAGACTGAAATGCTGATCAATGAACTTGAGAAAGCCATCCAAGAGAGCATAACCAATCGGACAGAAATGATTGAAAAAGATTTTGGAATAGCCATGTTTATGGCTAAAGCCGGAGGCGAGCAAAAAGGTTTTACGGGATGGTTGATCAGAAATATTGAAAAAGACGGGTTGAAAGGGTGGTGGAATCCTCATTGTTTATTTCGAACCTATCACTTGAGAGGCAAAGACCCTGGAACTGAAAGAGCAAATCGTATCAGGGCGGAAATAAGGGCTGCTAAAGATGGTTCGTGTCCTTTTATAAAAAAACCATGGAACAAAGCTAAAAATAAAGAAATTTTTGCAGAATGGATATCCAGAAATAACCATCTTATCGAGCAAGCTCTCAAACTGAACGAAGGAAATCCTGAATCAACCGCCATGAATTCGAATAGCAGCAATTACCTTCCCACCAAAGAAGATTGTGAAGCGGCCATCCGCCAACTGAGTGACGAGAATAAGCAGGCCCGAACCGGGCAGGTCCTTGACCGGATTGAGGAAAATGTAACATCCAAGGGAATGACGTTGAAACCGAATTGGCGCATGATCACGGAAGAAAACTTGAAAATCTGGAGCAGCTGAATTTTCTGGGCATACGGCAGAATAAGACCCAGATTTTTTATAACCTCAATATGGAGATGTGATATGAGTTTTAACCGCAATAAAGATGAAGACCGCTATAATACCAGGCAAATGGTGAATGAAGAACCAGATAATTTTTCCAAAAAAAATTGGCTTGGCCATTCAAATTCCAAGGCAGCTGGCAAAATCGATTATATGCTGCTAAAAGGTGCGAGTTATTCAGAATTAGAGGATAGTGGCAGAAAAAAAAGTTCACTTGACATGCACCTTTACCATCTTGAGAAAGATCATGGCCTTTCAATTGAAAAAAATGCTGATGGCATCCATATTTTTTCAGTCTGCCGTGATGCTGAAACAGGTGACCGCTCCAAAGAAAAAGTCGGAAAAAATGAGTACCTTCCCACCAAAGAGGATTGTGAAGCGGCTATCCGCCAGCTGAGTGACGAGAATGAGCAGGCCCGGACCGGGCAGGTCCTTGACAGGATAGAAAAAAATGTGACATCAAAAGGGATGGCGCTGAAACCGAACTGGCGCATGATCACGGAAGAAAACATGAAAAACTGGAGCAGCTGAATTCTTTTTTTCAGGAGGCAATTTGTCATTTACACAGAATGGAGGCGTATGGAAACCAGTGATGGATCCAAACAATATGTATGATTTTTTCAGGGACAAACAGTTCTTTTTTTCAAAGGAAGTCCTGACCCGGTATTACCTGTCTTTGAAAACCAAGCCGTTCGTTATTTTGACCGGTATTTCAGGGACGGGAAAAACCAAAATCGCCCAGGTGTTTGCCGAATATGTCTGCCAAGATGACAGTGATGAAGACAAGGCGGACAGGATTGCTTTTGTTCCGGTCCGTCCTGACTGGATGGACAACAAGGGGATCCTGGGCTACTACAATATCCTGGATGAAACCTATCACACCACTCAGGTTCTGGACCTGATCCTGGCGGCAGCGCAACACCCGGAAAAGCCGTATTTCATTATCCTGGATGAAATGAACCTGGCCAAGGTGGAGCATTATTTTTCCGATTTTCTGAGCATCCTGGAAAGCCGGACACCCGACAATCCCCGGGGCATGTCCATGGTTCTCCATGCCTTTGAAAAAGTGGAAACAGCGGATGGAAAAGAGGTCCCGGGCAGCCTCCATATCCCTTCCAATGTGTTTTTCACCGGCACGGTCAACGTGGATGAATCCACCTATATGTTCAGCCCCAAAGTGCTGGACCGGGCCAATGTGATTGAATTCAATGATGTGGATTTGAAACAGTACGCCGGCGGTGCTGCAACTTCCCGGTCCTCCCATATGATCCTGGCGGATGAAAATGTCCGGGATGCCCTGGATACCCGGTCCTCCTTTTGTTCTAAAACCGATTTTGACACATTCAATCAAAACGACCATGGCAGTGAAATCCTGGGAGAGCTGCTGGACATACTTCAAAAATATAACATGCATTTTGGCTACCGGGTCATCAACGAGATCAGCCGGTTTGTCAACCTGTGCCGCAGTGAGGTGCAGCAGTTTGACCTGCATGCAGCCCTGGATGTCCAGATTCTCCAGAAAATCCTGCCCAAAATGCACGGCACCCGGGCCAGGCTGGAGCAGCCTTTGACCGACCTGTTGTCATTTTGTAACCAGGGCGGCACACGGTTTTCCCGGTCTTCACAAAAGATTTCCCGGATCCTGGATCAGCTGTCCATCCAGGGATACGCAAGTTTCATAGAGTAAGAATCCCATGTTTGCCTATGATTCCGTTTTTGACCTGGCATTGGGAGATTCCCCTTTTTTTCCGGAAAAAGATGCACTGCCTGTATGTGATGCAGATACCGGTCCCATTGCCGTTGATGAAGGCAAAAATTATTTCATCAAATTTTATTCCGGCGGTATTCCCGGCTTTTTTGACACAGCACCCTTTTATAAGCGGCAGTTCCACGGGGGTGTCTGGGAACTGGGTTTCAATAATTTTGTCGGCCTTTCCCGGATCGGGTCCCTGCACATCGATATTCAAAACCGAAAAATTTCAAACAGCCTGTACACAGCCATGCTCGATGAACTGGCAGACCAATATGCGGCCCTGGTATTCAGTTTCAGCTCCCCGGCTGCCCAACACTATTCAAAATCAGGCACAGGCCGGGACCCGGCGTTCATCCAATACCTTTTTTTGAAAAAATACCTGGTTGACGGTTCTCCGGACATCGATGCCATTTCTGATATTTTCTGCCACGACCCCCACCGGAAAATTGAAAAACAGTTCCAGCCATGCGGCATCCACGAATGCACGGCTGTAAATGCCTCCATTGCAGGCATGATCCTGAACGGGCCTATGGCAAAACTGCATCAGCCGCACCCGCTGCAGGCAACCGCCCTGGCCCGGATCCTCATGCAGAAAACAAAGAAAGCCCTGTATCCCCAGACCGCGGCAAAGGAATCCAGATTTCAGACCTTTGACACCCATGAAAACCGGTTCATCAAATTTTTTCTCCAGGAACTTTTGTGGAAAATCGAGGCCATTGCAACAGCCCTGGACCCGGACACTTCCAGTTATTTCAATCCGGACATCAGCGATTGCCTCAAGTCCCTGGAAAACAGCATCCATCATTTTCTGTCCCATAATATGTGGCAGGATGTCGGGACCATGCAGTTTGTTCCGGTCAATTCCCAGGTTCTTCAAAAAAAAGAGGGATACCGCCAGCTGTTTTCTTTGTATTCCCTGTTGCAGCTGGCAACCCGGTGTGACTTTCTCCAAACCGATTTCAAGAACCTGGTCGAGATCAAAGATGTGCCGACCCTGTATGAATACTGGTGCTTTTTCCAGATCAAATCAATCATCGATACCTTTTCCGCACCGACATCCATTGACCGTCTCATTTTTGAAAACCCGGTCGAACATAAACTGACCACGGGCTTGTGCATCACATACCAGGACGGCATAACGCTGTTCTTCAACAAGGCATATGCCGGTTCCCCGGGTGTGGATGATCCGGATGCACCAACCATCCCCTCATACCAGACCGGCCCCAGTTACTCCCAGCCGTTCATCCCGGATATTGTTGTGGAAAAAGCGGGCAAAAAAGTGATTTTCGATGCCAAATATAAAGGAAGAAAAGGCAGCGGCGGGTTTTATGGCGGGGATGACCAAGGCAGCGT
>JAWOEJ010000075.1:0-9733 GCA_046482845.1 Desulfobacteraceae bacterium
TATTACTGCTGGTTAGGGCGTTAAAGATCTTTTTGATCTCTTTGTCCCGGGCCACGCACAATTCTAATCTACCCCAGCGCGCGGCCAAGGTCATGTCATAACTGCACTTGTTTAGAAAAGGAGTGGCCACCGAAGTATAGGCTCGGTCCCAAAAACGCTGTAGATAATGACAATAACGCAGGCCTGACCCCTCACAGGTATAATTCAGCAATAAAAACTTTTAAACGCTTTAAATGTCATATAAACATCTGTTTTGCTGGACACTTCAAAGGGGGAATGCATGGATAATACTGCAGGCCCGCAGTCAATGATATCCATACCCAGGTTGGCCAGATATTTTGCAATGGTTCCGCCCCCGCCTTCGTCAATCTTTCCAAGCTCGCCGGTCTGCCAGACTACTTTATTGTCATTGAACAATTTCCTGACAAGGCCTGTAAATTCTGCACTGGCATCGCTGGAACCGCTCTTTCCCCGGGCACCGGTAAATTTTGTGATGCAGACACCGTGGCCGAGTTTTGCAGCATTGGTTTTTTCATGGACGTCCTTGAAGTTGGGATCCATGGCAGCATTTACATCGGCAGACAGGGCCTGGGAATTAATTATGGCTGTTCTCAGATTTTTGTGACAGGGCTCCTTGCAGGTCAGCTGGAGCAGGTCTGATATAAAATCCTGGAGAAAAAAGGATTTGGCGCCGGTATTTCCCTCGCTTCCAATTTCTTCCTTGTCAAAAAACAGGCCAATGGCTGTTTTAGCGGGGCTGTCTGTTTCAATCAGGGCTTTGAGCTGGGTAAAGGCGCAGATACGGTCATCCTGGCCGTAAGCACCGATCAGGGACCGGTCAAGCCCGATATCCCTTGCCCGTCCGGCAGGAACCACTTCAATCTCAGAGCTGACAAAATCTTCTTCCTGTATATTGTATGTGTCATACAGTATTTTAAGGACCTGGAGTTTAAAGCGTTCTTTTATCTTGTCATCGCCAAGGACAAAACTGCCTGCAATCAAATTTAACTTTTCACCTTCAAAGGCCTCTGAGAGTTTTTTGGTTTCCTGGGATTTGCCGGCAAGGTGGGGCAGCAGGTCAGATATGACAAACACCGGGTCATCCGGCGCTTCACCAATTGTTATGTCTATTTTTTCTCCACTGGCTTTAACCACAGTGCCGTGGAGGGCAAGGGGAACAGACAGCCACTGATATTTGCGTATTCCCCCGTAGTAATGGGTTTTTAAAAGGGCAAGGTCTGTGTCCTCGTAAAGGGGATTCTGCTTGAGATCAAGCCTTGGAGAGTCAATGTGGGAGCCGATAATGCGGCATCCCTCAGTCATATCCCGGTCTCCGGTTATAGCAAGGGCAAGGGTTTTCCCCCTGAACAGAGAAAAGTATTTTCTATGCTTCTGGTTTTCTTCAGGGGCTTTTAAAGCGTTTTGTATATCTGTAAAGCCGGCGGCTTCAGCCATTTTAACAATTTCTGATGCTGCGGCTCTTTCGGTTTTGGCCTTGTCCAGAAATACCTTGTATTCCTCAGAAAAGGAAAGGGCCTGGTTTAATTCCTTTTGACTGAATTCATCAATGCAGAGCCTGTCTTTTTTGAGAAGATGTTTCTGCAGCTTTTCAATTTCCTTTTTATTCATTTTTTCACCCTTAAACGCGTATACCTGATGGTCAAATTTTTATGTCTGGTTTTTGGCATCCTTCATAATGCTTCAAAAGTAGTTTACACTTTTTGTTTTTGATTTTTATATTTTTCGTGCCTTTCGTGTGTTTCGTGGTTAAAAAAATAAAAAGAGTAAAGTACTTATGAAGGAAAAAGTCCTCCGTTGTTTTTGTTCCTGACAGGCAACCGCTGGGGGCGGTGCTGTTCAAAAAACCTGATGATCAAGTTCCAGATCCCTTATTTGAAAAGATAGAAAAATTGTTTTGCCGCCTGTTTTATTTTATACTTTACCATCAGCATTCTCCATTTGTCTGGAAAGGCAATGGGCGCAAAATCAATTTTTATTTTAACCATGCATCTGTCAGGATTCTGGTAGTATTTTCTGTCAATGGTTTGACAGGGAAGTTTTATCACCCCCTCATAACTCATAATTGTTTCACTGTTTGATGCGTTGTTGAAGAAACCTGTTTTGTTTTTAACAGATTTAAGCCCTTTTTCTTCGAGCAGGCCCTTTATGGCATTATGCCTGGCCTGTACGTTTAATCTGTCTGCCCCGGTGCTGCTGTTCCCCCCTGTATTCCCCCCTGCGGTTCCTGAAACCACCCATGGGGAAAATTTTTCCGGCCTGAAATCGTTTTCTGCCGGAATCAAAATCAGATTTGATGTTTCCATTGTATTGTCGATAAACCGTATGTCAAAGCGTGCGTAAAAAATTTTTGTTTCAGGGCTGCTCACTGTCTTCAGAGGAAAAACCAGGAAACCAGTAAAAACAGCAGCGGAAAACACAACAAGTCTAAAAAGCAATGGTATGTATATTGCAGTATTTCTTTTCCCAGATAAAGTGTAAGGAAAAACAAACAGGTATTTTAAAAAAAATCTGTTCTGATCCAGCATAATTCAAAACGTGTTTTTAAAGTTGTTAAAAAGTTCAGTCGAAGTTATATTGTACTACCATTAATTCAACAGGGTGTATACAATAAATAACCAAAACACAAGGGATGGTGAAATGAAAGGGCAAATAATTCAAAACACAGGGGAAGGTGGGATAAAAAAGAAAATGATTGTGTCGGCTGTGCTTGCAGCCACAGTTATGATGTTCACGATTACAGGCTGCAGATGTTTATTCTGCAGCCACTTTAAAAGAAACGCGTCATCAGACTATCGAAATGTTCTGGAAGAAAACAATTCTGAAAACAAAATTGTTGTTTTTCGTGTCACTGGGAAAGGGCTTGCGCCTGAAACGGCCACTTCAAAAGGCCAGGCTCTGATACTGGCAGAAAAAGCGGCAGTGGCAGACGGCTACCGGATGCTGGCTGAAAAACTCCGGGGGGTTTATATTGACGCATATATGAAAACCAATAACGGTGTTGTTGACTATGAAGTGGTGGAAACCCAGACCCATACCTGGCTGAGGGGTGCCAAAGTGATTGATATTGTCCGTTCAGATTTTGGGATTACAGAGGCATACATGAATCTCAGAGTGAGGTTTGAAAAAAGAAATATGATCTGGTGGCCGGACGGGATAAGTGATGGCAATTCTTTTAACTCAGATAAGGGGAGAAACGCCCATTTGTCTGCCAGCACATCTGAATTATCGGGACATACCAACAGTCTGCCGTGATATTTCAGCCTGCAGCGGTATTTTAGGATGCGTGGATTATTTTTTGGAAGATCCCTGAGGTGGAGGCGATTATGACCATTGTGCATAAATACACAGGTTTTATTTTATTGATTTTTATTTTACCCTGGTTTACCTGGGCTTGTTTTGCCGTGGACAATGCAGAATCTGAAAAAAAGGATCAGGTCCTGGAAAAAAAAACAGATCATCTGTCACCCTGTTCAGGTACATTGAATAATCAGGAAAGTTTAGGATTTTTTAAAGAGTTTCATAATAAGTTTGAGGAAGTTGAACAGGAGATTGTTTCAACAAAAAACAATCTGGACTGGCTTACCCTGAGAATCAAACAAATGGAGGATCTCAACCGTTTTGTCCCGCAATCCATGAGAAAGAGCCTGGCATTTAAGAAAAACAAGCTTGCCGCTCTGAAAAAGCAGAAAAATCGTCTGGAAACAATACTGCAGAGCCATCCAGATCTGACTGCTTTGCTTGAAAAGAAACAAAGGGGATTTTCTGAAAGAAATATTTTGGAGTCTGACCAGGAGTTTCAGCAACCTGATACAATAAAGCCTGGCCCGGCAAACAACAATGAAAAATACCTGTCTTCAAAAAAAATGAAAACAGATGAACTGGAAGCTGAAATCCGTGCAAAAATTGAAAAGTCCGACCTGGGGGCCTGGGTTGAGGTCATAACCAATCCGGGGTGTTTAAAACTTGAAACCAGGCTGCCTGTTCTTTTTGCCTCGGGCAGTGCGGTTATCGTAAAAGAGTATAAAGGGTTTTTTAAAAAGCTTGCGTCCCTGATCAAGGAATATGATATAAAAGTGCTGGTGGACGGCTATGCTGACAAAGACAGTATTCGTACTGAAAAATATCCCTCCAACTTTGAGCTGGGCGCTGCAAGAGCGGCTAATGTGGTCCATGAACTGGTCAGCTGCGGCATAAAACCCTCGGTGTTTACCATTGGAACCTCAGGCCGGTACCGGCATCAGGCAAAAGGCATGTCAAAGCGAAAAACCCTTGAACGGCGCGCTGATCTGACAATTGTTTTTTCAGGATAAATGTCTTGTTTTTTGGCAGTGCCTGTGATATGGAAGATAACATGGCTGATACACAGAAATATTCAGATATGGGAAATTTTTATTTAAAAATGTTAAGGCTGCGGTTTTACGCCGTACTTTTGTTTTTAAGTGTTACGATGTGTGTGTTTTCAGGATGCAGCGGGGGCAGTATTGTTGACGATCCCTTGAACCGCATCAAAGATTCCCTGAAGGGAAATTCTGTTTATTCTGTTGTGCTTGATGATATGAAACAGGAAGGTGTTTTTTTTAAGGATTATTACCATAAATATTTGATTGTGCTTCCTGAAAAATCCAGAAGGACCGAATGGTTCAAGGTCAATGAAAATTTCTATAAACAGAACCAGGATTTTCTGGGTATGGCACTTCTGACAAATAAAGACGGCAAAATTGAGACCACCCCGTCCCCCCCTGGATATGATCTTGTGGGTGATCCAAAGTACGGACAGTGGCGGGAAGATTCCAGCGGCAGCTCCTTCTGGGAATTTTATGGAAAATATGCTTTGATTTCATCTCTTTTCGGTGGATGGTACCGGCCGGTATACCAGAATGATTACAGGGGTTACCAGCAAAGCCGATCAAGCAACCGTCCCTTTTTTGGACGACAAAAAGAGTTTGGTTCTTCAGGAAAGATCGTTAAAAGCAAACGCCCTGACTTTTTCTCCAGGCGCATGTCCCGGAAAAGCTCATTTTCCGATAAACTGCAGAGCAGGATCGGCCGGTCAAAAACAACTGTCAGAAGCCGGTCCGGAGGATTTGGAAAATGATGCTGGATAGACTCATACAAGGTCTGATTTATATTTTTGTTTTTTTTGTTCTTTTTTATGTGGGAAAATTGATATACACCCTGCTTCACAAGGATTTCAATTTGAACGTCGAGCTTGTTGAAAAGGACAATCCAGCGGTCTGTCTTGCCTTGACAGGGTACTATGCCGCTCTGGTGCTTTCCATTGGCGGATCTGTAGTCGGTCCTTCCCACGGTATTATGGCTGATCTTATGGATCTTGTCATTTACGGGGTTTTGAGCATTGTGCTTTTAAATATATCTGTTTTTTTATGCGACTGGGTGATTCTTGGGCAGTTTAATATTAAGGACGAACTCATAAGGGACAGGAATCAGGGCACCGGTGCTGTGGTGTTTGGGACATGCATGGCCTCGGGCTTTGTGATTTTCGGTTCTGTATCCGGGACAGGCGGCAGTGTGTTTACAGCTGCCGGTTACTGGGCCCTGGGTCAGCTGCTGCTGCTGGCAGCGGCGAAATTCTACAATTTCATCACCCCCTTTGATATCCATGAAGAAATAGAAAAAGACAATGTGGCAGCCGGTATTTCTGTTGGCGGCGCGCTTCTGGCCGTCGGTATTGTTGTCGGTCTGGCTGCTGAAGGCGATTTTGTTTCCTGGCGGGAAAATATACCTGAATTTTTCGCCTATTCTATTATCGGCCTGGTCTCCCTTCCTCTTATCAGACTTGTAACAGACAAGCTTCTTGTTCCCGGTGTTTCCCTTTCCCATGAAATTCTCGGGTTAAAGCCTGACAAATCCATTGAACAGCGGGGTCCCAATACAGGTGCTGCCTATATTGAGGCATTTGCCTATATTGCCGGTGCTTTTATTATTTACTGGTGTATCTGATTCTTCTACCAACATATCGAATGTTTCCCTGGACTGCTATGTCTCCTGCTTTTTTTGAAAACGGAGTTGACTGTTTTTGAATCCTGATCAATCCCAAATGGATTCCTGCAGCAGATCCCTTCAAATCTCCCTGTTTGCCACGGGGTGTTCCGGTATTGTTGCTGAGTTTGTTCTATCCACCCTTGCCGCCTACCTTCTTGGAAATGCCGTATTTCAGTGGACCATTGTCATGTCTTTTATGCTTTTTTCCATGGGACTTGGCAGCCGGGTCAGCAGAAATTTTTCTGTCCATCTTCTTGATTTTTTTATCCTTACAGAGTTTACCCTTTCCATCCTGTGCGCTGCTTCAAGTGCTGTTGCCTTTGGGTTTGCCGCCTACACAGAAGTCAGAAGTCTGATTATCTACGGTCTGTCCCTTTTTATCGGGTTTTTAATCGGTATGGAAATTCCTTTGGCCACACGTATAAACAGCCGGTATCAGGGGCTGAGAACCAATATTTCATCAATACTTGAAATGGACTATTTCGGCTCTCTTTTGGGCGGCCTTGTGTTTGCCTTTGTCCTTCTTCCCTTTCTGGGTCTGACCTATACCCCCATTGTCCTTGGAAGCATCAATTTTTCAGTGGCGGTCTGGCTTTTTTTTAAATTTAAGCATTTAATTGTTTTAAAAAAAACCATTTATTCTGTGTTTTTATCTGTTTTTGCAGCGCTGATTGTGTTGTCCCTGGGCGTTGAGCCCATTGTGCGGTATGGAGAACAGAAAAAGTACAAAGACAAGATTATTTTTGCCAGGCAGACAGAGTTTCAAAGGATTGTCATCACCCAGTGGAAACAGTGGTACTGGCTGTACATCAACGGGGATGAGCAGTTTTCAACCTATGATGAGGAAAGATACCATGAGCCCCTGGTTCATCCTGCCATGAAAATCGCAGGGTCCTGCAGCAAAGTATTGATCCTGGGCGGGGGGGATGGTCTTGCAGCCAGGGAGGTTTTAAAACACAGCCAGGTCAAGCAGATCACCCTGGTGGATATTGATCCGGTGATCACAGATCTGGCTTTAAATCATCCTGTCCTGTCCATGGTCAACCACGGGTCAATGGCTGATAAAAGAGTGGCAGTTCACAACATGGACGCATCAGCCTTTTTGGAAATGGATGACAATTTGTACAATGTGATTATTATAGACCTGCCTGATCCGGATTCAGTGGATCTCATGCAGCTGTATTCTCTTGGATTCTATATGGATCTCAAAAATAGGCTGACCAGGGGAGGGGTGATAGTGACCCAGGCCACCAGTCCTTTTTTTGCAAAAAAGGCGTTTCTCTGTATTAACAAAACCATGCAGGCTGCAGGGTTTTCAACCCTTCCCTGTCATAACCAGGTGCCGACCCTTGGGCAGTGGGGGTGGATCCTTGGTGTAAATCAAAAAGATGCTTCTCCTGAATTGTTAAAAAAAACAGCCTCAAAGCTTGAATTCAAGGATATCAGCACCCGTTTTATCAATAACAGCGCCATGATTTCCATGATTCATTTTGGAAAAGGGCTGTTTGACAGTGAAGTTTCTGCCCGGATAAAGGTCAACAGACAATCTGACCCTGTCCTTCAAAATTACTACGCCCAGGGCTCCTGGGGCATTTATTGATTTTTTTTTAGTTCTTCAGCTCGTTCAGGAGCATTGGTTTTTTCTGTTTTATTTGTTTTTGCTTTATCTGGAAGCCTTAAATTGACCATTACATTTATTTTGATTTCAGGCTGGATGTCACTGTCTGTGGTCAAAGTAATCAAATCAAAATAGGTGCCAGACGTCTTTTTAAGATTTTTAACAGTCAGTAAATATCCGTTTTCCTTGTTGTTTTCAATGTTTTCCAGGGAGTGGGCGAGCAATCCCCCATTTCTGGCGGACACATTGATAATTGAAAAAGGATATTTTTTTTCAGGTATAATTTTAACAATAGATTGAATCTCATTTTCCGGATTTCCCTGCATCCTGACAAATCTCGGTGTAATAGACGCGAATTTTTCTACTGCCCCGGTGATATGTAATTTTGAATTCTGCTGGCCGGGATCATTTGAAACAACATAAACGGCCTTGTTAAGTGTTCTTCCGCCGTATCCCCGGGTATTAACCTTGATCGTAATTTTTCCCTCTTTCCCTGGAGGGATTTCCCTTGTATAAGAGACAGTAGCGCACCCTCAGCCGGTTCTTACGTTTTGAATTAAAAGCGGGGCATTTCCTTTGTTCTGAACCATAAAGGAGTGAACAATTTCAGTCCCTTCAACTGCATTTTTAAATTTGTATGTGTGTGCCGGGAAAAAAACACAAGGGGCAGATTCCTTTTTTGCAGCAGAATGAATTTCCCTTGCAGATACGTTTTCCCCGGTAGATTCAGTTTGGCCGGCGCAGCAGGAAGAACTGATAAAAAAAATAAGACCAATGGTGCATACAAAAGAAATTTTTGCAAAATTCTTCATTAAAACTCCTGAAACTCGATCATCAAGTTTTTTGAATCGCACCGCTGGGGGCTCTTAATTAGGTAGGTCCTTGCATAAAAAACTGATAATCTCGTGATAATAATCTCTAATTAAAGTTTAGTGTAGTGATCGGGTTATTATGAAAAAATATTTTTTACTATATTTTTTACACCATATTCCTCTGGTGATCAATAAAAAAAACGTTTTAATGAACATAAGTTTCAGCACTCCAAATTTTGGAGTTTAATTTTTTTTTACGGCAGTTCTATTTTTTGGAATTGGTGCCCTCCAGCTATTTGTCTTGAATTATGAATTCGTTTTTGATAAAAAATAAGGTTAAATAAACGCGATGATCCAGATAAAAAGACAGCGCATTTCAAGGAGAAGTCCATGCAGAATCGTAAAAGCCGGGAGATGGAATTTAAATCAGACAAAGGGTTTACATTGATTGAGATCATGGTGGTTATCATTATTATAGGGCTTTTATCAGCCCTTGTGGCCCCCAAATTTTTCGGGAAAATCGATCAGGCAAAAATCAAAACCACCAAAGCCCAGATTCAAATGCTGGGGTCGGCCCTTGACAGCTTCAGGCTGGATAACGGAAGATATCCAACCACAGAAGAGGGGCTGTCTGCATTACGGGAAAAACCGGAAATGCTCAGCAACTGGGACGGGCCCTACCTTCCCAGGCCCGTGCCCCAGGATGCCTGGGATCGGGATTATGTTTACAAATGCCCGGGTGATCACGGGGACTATGATCTGCTCAGTTACGGCATGGACGGTCAGGAGGGCGGCGAGGACAAGATGGATAAGGATATAGTCAGCTGGGAGTAGGAAAGGATTTTATATGAAAGCCATCAGCCGTCAGCCGTCAGCCGTCAGTACTCAGCTAAAAGCTAAAGGCTAAAAGCTAACAGCTAACAGCTAAAGGCTAAAAGCTAAAGGCTAACAGCTAAAAGCTAAAAGCTAAAGGCTAACAGCTAACAGCTAACAGCTAAAGGCTAACAGCTAACAGCTAACAGCTAACAGCTAACAGCTAAAAGCTAACAGCTAAAAGCTAACAGCTTTGTGTCCACCAGGACATGGGGATTATAGGAAAAGACCATAAAAAGACCATAACAGATGAATCGTATTAAAGAAATTTTCAGGAGAAATAAAATTACATCTTCTGATGGGTATAATGGGGCAGGGGAAAATTCAGCGTTTCAGCAGTCAGCTGACATACCCCCGGATACCCCTGCGGGTTCTGGTGACAGTGAAATCCCTGATGACCCTGATA
>JAWOEJ010000108.1:0-4019 GCA_046482845.1 Desulfobacteraceae bacterium
GCATCGGTTATTGCGGCCTTGCTGTACTTTGCGCCCCTGTATATCGAAGGACTTGCCAGCAACTGGGAAATTCTTATTCCTGGCGTTTCCATAATTTTGCGAATTCTGCGCGGAAAAAAGCAGTCAAAGCTCATAGCCTTTCAAAAAAGTGGCTAAATATTTATTTGAGGTGCTGATATAATACTCCACGCGAAGTCCGCAAAATAAATACACGCAATGACGCTAAGTTTATAAATTGTTGACTACCCTGTGAATATTATCCTTTAAGGTTTTGGCATTAAAATTTATTAGCAATCCTAATTTTATACCGGATAGTTTCAAATTCATCAATTCATTTCTTTGCGAATTTGGCGTTTCCATAATTTTGCGAATTCTGCGTGGAATAAAAGTAGTCAAAGCTCATAGCCCCGAAAAAATACTTAACCTTTCTGCCCGGTTCACATGGCATTTTAACAAAAGATTGTTATTTTTAAGCATTGAAAAACAGAATGGGTCGCCAACGCAATAACAATCAGATACAAATTGATATTTTAACTTGCTTTTTCCGGCAGCAATGTTTATTTTAGCTCACCTGAAATTTTTAACCAGTTCGCCAATGACCACGATTTGACAAACATCGCAATGAATGATAATTTTCAATAAAAACAATAGGATTTAACAATATGCAGAACGCCATCGAAATAAAACAACTTTCCAGAGAAGAAAAACTGAGGGTAATGGAAGCCATTTGGGAAGATCTGTCTAATGAAGAGGAACAGGTGGAATCTCCTGACTGGCACAAGAAAGCTTTGCAGGAAACAGAACGTCGACTTAGCACTGGACAAGAAAAGATCATGGACTGGCAAGATGCTAAAAAGGAACTCCGGAAACGATTCGAATGAAAATCAGGCTACTCTCTTCAGCACTGGATGATTTGTCTGAAGGTTGGTTGTTCTACGAGAAACAGGGTGAAGGGTTGGGAGAGTACTTCTTTGATTCTCTATTTTCTGATATTGATTCTTTGATGCTGTATGGTGGCATCCATCCAAAGTTTTTCGGCTATCATCGGATGTTGTCCAAGAGATTTCCTTACGCCATCTATTACAAGCTTGAAGAAAAATTGGTTGTTGTAGTGTGGAGAGTTCTGGACTTGCGCCGTGATCCCAAGAAGATCAGACAATCACTGAAGCCAGGGTGAACCAGTCGCTGCACTTGACCGTCAGGCCTGGCGGCCTTCCGGCAAGTGAGCTCTGCGTTCGCTTTGAATGGCTACTATTTTTTGAAAAGATCGGAATGGGTTCCTGTTCTTTCGAGAAATAAATCTTCTGACGTGATTCGGTAGATTAGAAGCCAGTCAGGTTCAATGTGGCAATCTCGGTGATTTTTCCAGTTTCCAGATAATGGGTGGTCACGATATATTGGATCAAGAGGCTGACCTGTAGAAAGTTTTTCGATCAGAGCCTTCAATTTTGAAAGATCTTTGTTCTGCCTCTTGACCCTTTTGTAGTCTTTTTTGAATTGAGTTGTGAAATGTATGTTCAACCATCAAGTTCCTCGAACAATTCGTCAACAGAATCAACTTTATGAAGGCTTTTTCCGTTTTCAGAGTCTGTGAGCGTCTTAGCAGTGACTTCATTAGGGATTTTTATTTCAAAAGGAATCCCATTATGAAGGGTTATCTGCGAAAGGTACATTGAAATAGCCTCTGACATTGAAATGTTTAATTTTTTAAGTATAATCTGTGCGTTGTGTTTTACCGTAGGGTCAACACGGGTTTGAATTGTTGCTGTTTTTCCCATAACGTACTCCTAATCATCCTTAATGTATTGACAAGTGCCATACATTAAATATACGACAAATTTTGAAAAAATCAAGGTCATTTTGAATCAATCTTAAATATCAAATTATTGAAGCGAACCATCGGGTGAACTTGATCGGGCAAAACGACGCGCCCGGCAAGTTACCCGGACGTTCACGGCGACTCCGTCGCCGTGAATCGCGGTGCTGACTTCGTCAGCACCGCGATTGGACGGCTTAGTAAGTAAGACGGCGACACCAGAACAAATCCAAAGGATGGTTGATCAAGAAATACTGGACCGCCTCTGGAAAGAAACACCGGTTTGCCGTAAAGCATAAAACCGCACAAGGCGTTAAAGTCTACACGGTTATCAGAACTGGCGCCATTGGAATCAGAAGATATGTGAAAATCAAAGCAGATGCAAATCCTTATTTACCTGAGTATGAGACCTGCCAGGGAGCTGCCAGGGCCAGGGCCCATGCCAGGGGGTCGGACCAAGGTAATATATTGATATCTTGAGATATTTTTATGAAAACGGGGCCTTTTTGATGCCTATATCGCACTTTTTAGGCCCAAAAAAGAGGATATAGGAAAATATCAATGCCCAGAGCCCAAAGGCATTACTTGCCGGGATATATATGGCATATCACCCACCGGTGCCATAAGAAAGAATTTCTGTCAGGGAAAACCAGCGCCGCCCTTGTCCAGCCCGTTATGTTTAAAGGGGAATTAGAGATGTACGACGAAAGGCCGGATGCAGTTTTCCGCAGCATCATTGTCCGGAGAAAGACGGCTGTCCTCCAGGTAACCAACCAGGCGGTCCCACTGCTTTAAAGTATATTTAATCGCCTTGCCAAGGAGCCCCTTGGGAGGTGTCTGGCTGGATCTTTTAAACGGATATCCTCCTGATGGTTCAGGAAATCATAACCACTGTAGCCATCGGTCTGCACTGGGGAAACAGTTTTTTCTTCCAGTAATAGAAGGCATGGTAGGAAAGACTATGCCGGCGGCAATATTCTTTACGGGTCAGACCGCTCTGGCTGCAGGCCTTAATGTGAGCCTTCCAGATTTTTTCTTTATTGGTTGAGCTGTTTTCTGATAATTCTGTCGACATTGCTGACTCCTTGATGTTGAATTTGAGGCCAGCATGACATATTATGGGGCTATCTGGTAGGTGTGGTTTAATTGGCGCTTACCGAAGCTGTTGGGCCATGTAAAAACAGGAGGCAAAAATGAAAGCCGAATTTACTGCAATTATTGAAGAAGCCCCAGAAGGCGGATATTGGGCGATATGCCCAGAAATACCTGGAGCCAATGGCCAAGGAGAGACAATAGAAGAAGCAAAGAAAAGTCTCAAAGGGGCTATTGAATTAATCTTAGAAGATCGAAGAGAAGATATTCTTCGTGGGTTACCAGACGACGTAATTCGTGACAAGGTGCAGGTTGTATGAAACGTCGAGATCTGGAACGAAAGCTCAGGATGGCTGGGTGTTACTTGAAAAGGGAAGGTAGCTCACATTCTCTTTGGATTAACCCGAAGATTGGTGTGGTTGAGGCAGTCCCGCGGCATAAAGAAATAAAAGAGCCATTGGCAAGAAAAATTCTGAAGAATCTATATGCTGAATGAATGGCCTAACCAATAAGGATTAATGCGATCTCGTAGAGTCGCCATTAATCCATTGTTCAAGTAGCCCGGCGTTTTTTCAGGCCACGGAGCCATTATATGGGTATTGGTAAAAAGCAGATTGTTCAGGAAGAGGCAATTTGAAGGGCAAAAGGTAAAATCGCCATCGTTACGGGATGATTTTCTTACTCACAAGTGGGATGATTCTGAATCCTCTCTAAAAGTTCTTTGAAAAAATCAATATATTCCAGAAAAAGGACGCACTACTCCTGTTTTTCTGTCTATGCCTAAAAATTCTGAGAGACGGGAAAGAATACCTTTTTAGGGCGGCCCTCCCCGGCATAGTCTGCCGGGAATAATGCTGAAGAGATAGACAAGCCTGCCCCCGCAACTGGAACAAAAAGGTCCCGGCCGTTCAGATGGTTGCCGGTCTTCATCACTGAAGAGCATTGAGAGGTCCCGGAGACAAGTCATGATCATCCGGCGGAGATCACCAATGGAAACCATGCAGTTGGCATTCATGAAACCGTAATGCCGAACCTTCATGAAGCCCTCCGGAAGGATATGCTGGAGAAAACGGCTGATAAACTCCATAACATCCAGAGTTGTTCTCCGGAG
>JAWOEJ010000117.1:0-12657 GCA_046482845.1 Desulfobacteraceae bacterium
ATACCGCCGCCCCCAGCGGTTGCCTGTCAGGAACGAGAACGACGGAGGACTTTTTCCCTGCCAGGCTAAAAATCAAGAACTGCGGCCACTGGTCCTCAAACAGCTTGATTTTCTTAACGCCTGGCAGGGAAAAAGTCTGATCTCCTTTGGTTCTCAATGTTCCTGACAGGCAACCGCTGGGGGCTCTTAATTGGCCCTTCCATAAAAACTTGATAACCGAGTGACAGGTAACCGTTGGGCGGTGCTGTTCAAAAAACCTGAAGGTCGCGTTTTAGATTGAATTTTAATTTAATAGTTAAAAAAAGGATTAATTATGAAAAAAGCACATCTTGTTGGCGAAAATCATTTGTTTTGCGCGTTTGTATTTCTGCTCTGTCTGGGCTGGGCTGCTGCAGCCGCAGGCCACAGTCTCTTTATCCAGTCCAGCCGGTATCATGTCCATGAGGGGAAAAGTTCGCCCCTTTTCTTTTGCTATGGTCATCATATTCCAGTGGATGACGGGATACGGCCGGATAAACTGAAAACCGTCAGTGTTCATTCCCCGTCCGGCAAAATCAGTCCCATTGCCCTGAGAGATGAAACCTGCCTGCATTCGTATATGGTGGATTACACCGAAAAGGGTACTTATGTACTGACGGCGGTTACCAATCCCGGGTATTATACGGTATACATTGATAAAAAGGGGCGGGAACGTCATACCATCAAACCCAAAAGCCAGATCATGGAAAATGCGGATAAAATACTGAAAAGCCTTCACAGCAGCCAGTACACCAAAACCTATGTGGTATGCTCCAGCCCTTCTGAAACATTCCCGGCACAGGTGGGGCTTCCTCTGGAACTGGTGCCGGACAAAGATATTTCCAGCCTCAAGGCTGGAGAGATTCTGGCGCTGACCGTCTATTTCAAAGGGAAACCCTATACAGGACAAGGGACATGGGATGCAACAGTCAGCGGGTTTTCCACAGAGGCGGAAAACAATTTCTATGAAAAAACCAGAGTAAAGGGGTCCTCTGTCAGGATTCCCATACCTGAACCGGGAAGATGGTTTGTCCGGTATTTTATCAAAACCGATGCCCCAGATGAAGATCAGAAACTCTGCAACCAGATGAAGCAGACCGCTTCACTGGTATTTGAAATCAAAAAGCAGGGAACCCCTGTAAAGGCCGGCATTCTTCAGTGATTTAGTTAGTGTCTGAATGAAAACCCCGTTTTCGTTCAGGCACTAATTAAAAAGATCAAGGGAGCAGGTCATCTGGTCCCTTTTTTCAAGGGCCGCAGAAAGGGCAAGGATTCTGTGAAGCTTAAAGGAAGGGGGCTTCTTAAGATGAAAACACCTTAAATCCAATATTACCCACGCAATAGATGACATAACTTGAAATTATTGCTTCAGGGTACTCGTCTTTCAACCCTTCAATATAACCTTTTATCTGCTCTGTATCTTCTTTTTGCAACTGAAATTTGCCTAGGGATGTTTTAAACTTTGCAAACTGGCTGTTGGAATAATATTTAAATTCAATAACTATCCTGATACCAGCACAGGATTCATGGTATTTTCCCACAAATTCAAGATCAGATCTGCCTTTTGGGTATGATCTTTCCACATTAAAGGTAAACCAGTTTGAAAGATATCTGCTGCAAATTTCGTAAAAGGTTGTACGGTAGAAATTTTCATTGACCTGCTGGAATATGGCTTCTGGCAGTTGTGAAATATAAAGATCCCAATATCCGGAAAACAGATTATCAAGGTTATGATCCTTTAAAAACTGCCTCATTACTTTTTGATATTTTGTTGATACGTCTATCTGATGGAGTTCGTTAAAGTATTCCACAAATATCTGCCGCATGTTGAGGTTTGGCAGCTTGAGAGAAAAATAATCATTCCTTGTGAGCATTCCAAGGTAATAAAAGGATATGGGGAAAAAGTCCTTTTTAAAAAACTGGCTCACATTAAATCTTGATGTGAGTAAAACATCGTCATAATCAACGCTGTTAAACAAGGTAAGCTGGGTAACAAAATTTTTTGCATTTTCAGGATTTGCTCCACAAAGCCGTTTTACCCATGAAATGTCTGTTTTGAGATTTAAATCAGTTAGATGTTGCGGTATGGTTTTATATTCACAGAACCAATCAAGAAAATAGATCAGTATTGTAGAATTATAAAGAGATTCTCTGCTTTCATTGGTAAAGCGATATCCGTCATACTGATTTTTTATAAGCTGATTTACATTTTGTCTTGTGGATGAATCAATTTGATAATCTCGATATACTTCATCAAGCAGTGTATCAACTTCAGCCTGAGTAAAGCCAAGCATGTTTTCAAACTTTGAAACCAGCGTTATAAAAGTCCCGATATTGTAAGCAGAAGCGAGCTCATCAATGGTCATGGGTAAAACGCCGGTTATAAATATATTTTGTATCGAACGCTTCTGACGACCCTCTTTTAATGTCTTGAAAAAGGTTTTTAAAAACCCGCCATCTTCGATGAGGTTATGGTAAACAATGTCCTTATTCCCCATGATAAGCTGGTTGGCAAAGTTGTCATATTCATCTATAATAATAAAAAGTGGGGGAAGTTGACAGGTCTGGATAGATTTTATAACAGTTTGAAGATTGGCAGAGGCACTCAGGTCCGGATCAACCGATATTGTATCTTTGAATAATTCGTTACTGGTTTTGACAAGCCTTTCTATTTCAAGATTGCAGACATGATTAAAACTTTTTTGTATTTCAACCAGGTCTCCGGTTTCCACAATGGAAAAATCAAGGTGCAGCACAAGGCATGAGTTTTTCAATGGTGTCGGGTTTTTGCCAATAAAGGTGTTGCCAAAGAGCTTATGGAACCGATCCTTATGCCTGATACTGTAATAATACTCCAGCATACTGCAGAACAAGGATTTCCCAAAACGTCTGGGACGTAGAAATATGGGATTTGCAACATTTTCAAGCCTTGCAATATATTTTGTTTTATCAACAAAATAGCCATTTTTGTCTATAATAGCTTCATAATTTGCCTCGGCATATAAAATCCTTTTAATATTTCCGGACATGTGCTCCTCCTTGATTTTATGCTTTGCTTTTCTCTTACCATGATTAAACTCGATCATCAAGTTTTTTGAACAGCACCGCCCCCAGCGGTTGCCTGTCAGGAACGTAAACGACGGAGGGCTCGTTCCCTGCCAGGCTAAAAATCAGCGACCTGGGGCCACTGGTCCTCAAACAGCTTGATTTTTTAACGCCTGGCAGGGAGAACCCAACCCGATTTTCGGATTCTAAGTGTTCACAGTGCTGCTTTGCTACAGTCACAAATCAGATTTTTTGCGGGAGAGCAATAAGCCTTTTTTATCACAAGGTATCATTATGATACTTTTTATTGACTTTGTACCAAAACTGTATTACAAATTCATTTAAAGGGTTGTTATTTGTCTAAATTCGGGAAAGCAACGTATGATTTATATAAGATACAGGGATTATTAAGGAAGCCTGGAACTAGAATCATTACTCAAGAATGTTATCGAAACGCTGTTTCATTAGGATACAGTAGTGAGGAGGACATAGTGAATCGAGTTCTACAACTTCAACCATCAGATATATACAAGACCATGGATTCATACTTGAAACCAGGCTTATGGCAAGATGTTTACCATTCGAAGGAAGGATCAATCACCTTATATATTAAATTGCAAATGTCCATCGATGGAAGAGGAGTTGTTATCCAGTTTAAACAAAAATAAGCAATGCAATTTTATAGGAAGGTAGGGAAAAATGTATAAACACGGTGATATATGCCCAATATGTGGTTATGAGGGCCTCCAGGAAAAGAGTATTACAGAAAGATTTGAATATAAGGGGCAAACTAAAGAGATTGAAAATTATATTGTTTTTGAATGCCCTGAATGTAATGAGAGTGTAATAGATAAAAAAACCTTAAAGAGATCAGAGAAAATTCTAAGGGACTTCCATCGAGAAGTTGATGGTTTACTCACTTCCAAAGAGATCAAATCCATTCGAAAAACTTTAGGCTTTACACAAAAAGATTTCGGTTTGGTTTTAGGCGGTGGAGAAAAAGGTTTTGCTCGATATGAGTCGTGTGCAGTTACACAAAGCAAATCGATGGATAACTTGTTGCGGATCGTAAGCAAGAAACCTGAGGTGATATGTATTTTGCAAAAAAGCAATAACCACTATAACCAAACATTTAAATTTTCTGAATCTTTTGTCTATCATTATAATCAAGACAGCAGATGCTTTTTAAAAATTGTAGGTGGATAATGCCAGTAAAAAACAATTTTAAATTCGTTAATTTTAGAGTAACTCAACTGAATTACACTCAAAATCAAGCATTTAAGGATAACTCAGTATCAAAAGGTATTGAGCTTTCCCCCGATTTCAACGTTACTTATAAAAAAAATGACAGTACGCTTTTTGTTGATTTGTCTATAAGCTTTGAAAATCCCAAGGCACCATTTTTTTTGCATGTAATTTTATCAGGCCTGTTTGAATTGAAATATCAGCCTTCAGATGAAGAACTTGACAAATTAGCACATATCAATCTGGCTGCAATATTATTTCCATTTTTAAGGCAAGTAGTTGCTGATATGACAACAAAAGCAGGCTTTGCCCCATTATTATTGCCTCCAATAAATTTTTCTAAAGCCTATCAGAATACACAAAAGAAGAAAGCAATCTCACAAGAATCAAAAGGAAAGATCGGCTCATGAAAATTACAGCCTTGATTGAAGTTTCTGCAACGAAACTATTCCTTCAAAAATTGATTCACGGCCTCGTAGTACCCCTGTGCCTCGGAAATAGTGTTATGGCCCGAATCCGGAATCACGGTATAAATTTTGGAGCAGATCAGGCTCTCGTAAAGCGCCCGGGTTCTTTCCGCAGGAATAACCTCATCATCCGAGGCGGCCAGGATCAGGGCTGAAGATTTGATCCGGGGGGAAAAATCCGTTGTCCTGTGCGTATCGGCCAGGGCCAGCCGGACCAGGGGAGCGGGGTAATAGGATTCGGCCACGGCTTCGATGCTGTCAAAGGGGCAGGTAAGGATAAGACGGCTTAAGTGCCTGTTCAGGGCAAGGTGGGAGGCGATGGATGAGCCGAGACTCCGCCCCCAGGCTCCGCAGTTTTCCGGTTTGAGGTTGTATTCTGCGGCGACATGATCAAAGAGTTTCAGGGCGTCGGCCTTTAAATCCGCCTCCCTGGGTACACCATCGCTCCGGCCGTACCCCCGGTAATTCACCAGCACGACGTTGGCATCCACCCATTCCAGATAGGGTTCGATGTTCCAGGAAACTTCCTCGGCATTGCCGCCGAAATAAAACAGGATCGGCAGCATCTCCATATCTTTTTTGATGATCCATCCCCGGAGTGTAACCTTTTCTTCCACGTTCAGGGAAATACCGGCCACTCCAGGGTTCACTTCAGACAGCCGTTCCTCCCTGCCGGCCTCCATGGGGGCGGAATAATACAACAGTTTTCTGGACAGGAACTGACAGCAGAAAAAGAGAAGGCCTGAAATCAGAATCAGCCATACAATCAATTTCATTCGATTTCCTCCTTGAATTCATTTTTAATTTCAGAAATGGTGAACCCATCGGACGTTTACCCGTTCTCCTTCCGGACGGTTTTCCGCCCTGCTTTCAAAATAGAGGTTGAAAAACAGATGATTGTCCTGTGAAAAATGATACACCAGGCCGGGACCGATACCAAACACCTGTTCTTTGGTATCGGAAACGTCATGGCCGTCCATTTCCGTGTCTGTTATCTGCTTTAGATAGTATCCGTTGATTCCCAGCCGGAGCTGTTTTGGCAGCACTTCATAGGCCAGGGTAAAGTTGGCATGAAACGCCTGGCCGGCCCGGGTGTCATCGGCGGGCTGCCAGGCCGGGCCGGGATCTTCATTTTTCATGTTCCACAGATAGTGGATCCGGGTACTTGCCGTCAATTTCGGTGTCATAAACAGCGTTGCCGCCCAGTAGGGATTGAATGAAAAAAAATTGCTGCCCGGGTTCAGAGCTCTGTCTTCATCGTATTTTCCAGTGGGAAAAATCATCTGCAGTTCAATGCGGTGCATGAATATTGGGCCGTTTTTTCCCATAACCGGGTCCCACTGAAGATAAGGGCCCACCAGGATGTCACCAATGCCGGACCCGTTGTCCCGGGGAAAGCCAAAGACGTCCGGGGTGTCTGTATCGTAATCCAGATCCAGGCTGACAGCAGGAACGATCACGTCCAGCCCCCATTTGCCACCAAAAATCAGGGGGGTATTGGATTGATACAGAAACTGGCTCAGGCTGATCCAGGCGGACAGATCCTCATCAGCAAAATGGGGCAGTGCAGCATCACCATCATCATTGGTAAAGCTGTTTGATGTCCAGTATTGAACATACTGGGTAAAATAAAATCCCGGACCGGCCGGCGGGCCCCCGTCGAGAAAACTGGTAAACCCCAGGTTGACCGAGGGCAGATCATAAGCTGTTACGCTGCCTTTGCCTGAAAACAGAAAAAACAATGCTGCCAGCATACACATCATCAAACCTTTTTTCATTTTTAATTTTCCTTTTTGTTATGACTCAATAATCACGTTTTTTTATGGTGACATTTACCTCTGAGGGGTCAGGCCTGACCCCATTTTTGAGAAATCAGATATAAAAAACTGATCCTCGATTATGAGATTAACGGATATTAATGGTTTATGCCGTGTTCCTGACATCATTGCTGCGGGATCGGTATTTTGATCCAAAGCATGCCTCTTTAAAAAAAAGCCGGGAACAAAATAAAACCATTGACAAAAAAATAAAAAATTGAGAGTTTGTTTCTATCAAAAGAAACAAAAAAAGTATAGCTTAATTTAATTTTTATTTTTCTGAACCCAATATATAGACGGGTTTGAATTAAAAGGAGTGTAACGTGGCGGTAAAAATTTTTCTCAACGAGCAGGATATTCCCCGGCAATGGTACAATATCGCAGCCGATCTTCCCGGAACCATGAACCCCCCTCTGGGGCCCGATGGCCATCCGATTTCTCCGGATATGCTGGCACCGGTTTTTCCCATGAATCTGATTGAGCAGGAGATGAGTCAGGAAAGATGGATTGACATTCCAGACGGGATTCTGGATCTGCTTTACCGCTGGCGGCCTTCTCCCCTCCGGAGGGCAGTATACCTTGAAAAATACCTGAACACACCGGCAAAAATTTTTTTCAAGGATGAAAGCGTTTCCCCTGCCGGCAGTCATAAACCCAACACGGCCGTGGCTCAGGCCTGGTACAACAAAGAATTTGGTATAAAAAAACTGACCACGGAAACCGGTGCCGGCCAGTGGGGCAGCGCTCTGTCCTATGCCTGCAACCTCCTGGGGATGGAGTGCAAGGTCTTTATGGTCCGGATCAGTTTTGATCAGAAACCCTTTCGGAAAATCATGATGGAAACCTGGGGCGGGGAATGTGTGGCCAGTCCATCATCTGAGACCGCGGCCGGCCGGGATATCCTGGCTGTCAGTCCAGATACACCGGGAAGCCTTGGCATTGCCATCAGTGAGGCTGTGGAAGCAGCCGTCGCCGATACCACCGGGCAGACCCGCTATGCCCTGGGAAGCGTCCTCAATCATGTGATGCTGCACCAGACCATTATCGGTCTGGAAGCCAAGAAGCAACTGGAGATAGCCGGTATCAAAAAGGTGGACACGGTAATCGGATGTGTGGGTGGGGGCAGCAATTTTGCCGGACTGGCATTTCCGTTTGTGCTGGACAAGATCAATGGAAAGGATATCGAGATTATTCCAGTGGAGCCGGCCTCCTGCCCCACACTGACCCGGGGGCCCTATGCCTATGACCATGGGGACGTGGCAAAGATGACGCCTTTGCTGCCCATGTATTCCCTGGGTCATGATTTTATTCCCGCCCCCATACACGCCGGCGGCCTGCGGTATCACGGCATGTCGCCCCTGGTGTCCCAGGCCGCAGCCCACGGGCTGATGGCGCCCATGTCCCTGAACCAGCTGGAGTGTTATGAATCAGCAATGATTTTTGCAAAAACCGAAGGGATGATCGTGGCCCCTGAAACCAGTCATGCCGTGGCTGCCACCATCCGAAAGGCCGTCCAGGCCAGGGAAGCAGGACAGGAACAGGTGATTATCTTCAATCTGAGCGGTCACGGGATGATGGATCTGACAGGTTACAGCAAATATATGGCCGGAGAACTGGCCAACTGCGAACTGTCCGAAACCGAGCTGAAAGCAACCCTTGACCGCAGCATCAAGGGCAATCCTGAGCCTGCCCTGTAAAGGGATTGCTGAAAAATGGATAAAATGGACAAAACACAATTTGATTTGCATCGTGCATATTGCCGGATGCTGGGCCATGATGTACCGTTTTCCTATTGCCGTAAGGTCAGGGACGGACTGCCCTGTTTCAGGGTGCTGGACTGCTGGTTTCAGAAATTTCCAGTACAGGAGTTTATCAGCAATAATTATTCAGTAAAGGAGCAGGCGATCATATTTGAACAGCCCCAAAACAAAGTCACCACTCTGATAGACCTGATCGAAAGGGCGAAAAGTAATATGGCAAAGCAAAGATAACGTCCGCCCCCTTGTATTCACCTGTTACCTGTGTTAATAACAGACTGTTTATTAACACTCGATTATCAGGTTTTTATGGAAGGACAGAGCGCCTCCCCAGCGGTGATAGTCAAAAAACCTGATGATCGAGTAACAGGATTCACGTATGGGAATTGAACCCTTCAGGTTTGTGCCCATGCCGAAAAAAACAAGGCAGATCAACCTGGATGCAGATATCCCTGCGCTACATTATGGACCTGAAAACCACCCTGGGCTGTCTGGCTGTGTTTGGATCTGCCTTTTGCTTTTATCTGGCAACCGTTGTGATCAAATGGTCCAGCATGGCTGGCCTGTCCATTGATTCCGCCCTTTTTACCATGGCAAGATTCCTTTTCGGGTTTATCACAGTTGTTATTGTGGGAATCATCAGAAAAAAACGGATTAAAATAGTAAAAAAACGGTATCTTGTGGGCCGGGCCGTGGGGAATGCCATGGCGGTTTTCTGCTTTTTCAAAGGGGTAGAGCTGACGTCTGTGGCCCAGGCCAATATTTTGAACATGACCTATCCATTGTTTATTGCGGTTTTTTCATGGATATTTTTCAGGCACCAGCGGGATCTGGTTTCAGTCGGCATAGTAATTATGGCCTTTGCCGGGGTATGGCTGGTCTTATCCCCTCAAGGCATTGCTTTTTCCGCGGATTCGTTGTGGGCCCTGGCATCCGGGGTAGCAGCAGCCTTTGCCATTATTTACCTGAACCTGTCCCGCCAGGTCCATGATACCCACACCACCCTGTCTGCCATGTTCAGCATCGGGGGCATCCTTATCTTCTGCCTTTTTTTTCACAAGATGCGGATGCCGGATTTTACGGAACTCCAATACCTGTTCTGGTGTTCTGTTATTGCCATTGCCGGTCAGTACATGCTGACCCTGGGATTTAAATACGTGACAGCCATCGAGGGGGGAATCATTTCTTCCACCCGGATTCTACTGGCCGCCCTGCTGGGACCCTTTATCGCCATGGACCCGTTTCTCTCTCCAGTGGGATGGACCGGGGCGTTTCTGATTTTTTCCGGTAATGTACTGCTGACCCTGAGAAAGGCCAGGCAGATGAATTCAGAGCGCAAACTTACATCGCACAAGTCAAAGCCACTGAAAAAACTGTAGTTCACAAAAGTGATGATTTTTCGATCATAACATAAGGGGCAGCTCCCGGATCAGAGAATTCAAACCAGGGCTGCCCTATGCTGCACTGCTGCTTTACCATGGGGCTAAACCACTAAACCAGGTGCCGTGCCACAAGCTCGGCTATGTCAAAGATTTTCATCTCTTCTTCCTTTCCAAGCTCTTTCATACCGTCCTCGATCATGGTCAGACAGAAGGGGCAGGCAACGGCGACCGTGGAAGCAGGGCTGTTGATCATCTCCCTGGCCCGCTCCTGGTTAATCCGGGTGCCAATGGTCTCTTCCATCCACATTCTGCCGCCGCCGGCACCGCAGCAGAAGCTTTCGCTGCCGTGGCGGTCAAGCTCTGTCAGTCCCTTTCCTGTCAAGGCGTTGATGAGAAACCGGGGCGGATCATAAATCTCGTTGTACCGGCCCAGATAGCAGGGATCGTGGTAGGTGATGCTCTCTTCAAAGGAGGGATCAAGGGCAATTTTGCCTTTATTCACCAGCTCCTGGATAATCTCTGTATGGTGGAACACCTGAAAGTCGCCCCCCATCTGGGGGTATTCATGCTTGAGGGTGTTCAGGCAGTGGGGGCAGGGGGCAATGATCTTTTTAACCTTGTAGCGGTTCAGGGTTTCGATGTTCTCTTCGGCCATCATCTGGTAGAGCATCTCGTTGCCCACGCGCCGGGCAAAGTCGCCGGTGCACTTCTCTTCCCTGCCCAGGATGGCAAAGCTGACACCGGCCTTGTTGAGGATTTTCACCAGGCTTGCCGAGACCTTTTTGCTCCTGTCATCAAATGATCCAGCACACCCCACCCAGAGCAGATACTCCACATGGGCGTCGTCGGCCATAATTTTAACATCAAGCCCCTCGGCCCAGTCCGCCCGCTTGTCATACCCGATGCCCCAGGGATTGCCGTTGCGCTCCAGCCCCTTGAGGGCCGGGTTCAGCTCCTGGGGATAACTGCCTGCCATCAGGGTCTGACCCTGGCGCATGGCAATGATGCGGGGCACCTGTTCGATGGTGACCGGGCACACTTCTTCACAGGCCCTGCAGGTGGTGCAGGCCCAGAGCATCTCCACGGGGATCACATCCCCCACCAGCTGTCTGGTGCTGGCAAGCTCTGCCATTTCGGCAAGGATGGTTTCTTTTTTGTCCGGGTCCTTTTCCTGGTCCCGCTTTTCTGCCAGGGCCGCCCGCTGGATGATCTTATCAGCGTTGATCAACAGCTCTTCCTTGAGGTTGTCGTTGAACTCGTGCAGGCTCAAAGGCTTGTCCGTGATATAGGCCGGACACACCTCCCGGCACCGGCCGCATTCAGTGCAGGTATAGAGATCCAGCCCCTGTTTCCAGTCAAGCTGGTGGATATGGTTGATCCCCAGGGACTCGTCCTCCCAGACCGATTCATCTTCCAGATCCAGCACTTTTGTTTTTTCATGAACATAGTCCAGGGATTTGAAAAAAACATTGGGAAGGGCCGTGATCACATGGAAATGTTTTCCCAGGGGCAGAAGATTGAGAAAGACCAGCTGGGTGATCACGTGAACCCAGAACATGGCCTTCATGACAAAATGGGCCGTGTCAGCTCCGGCGTTTGACAAAAGCAGACCCGCCCCTTGGGAGACAGGGGTCCAGGCAAACTCCAGGCCGTAAAGTTCATTGTTGAAAAAATGCAGATCAAAAGGATTGTTCCAGGCGGTGATCAAATGAAACCTGGCACCGTCGTACAGGAGGTCCGAGATCATGAGTATCCCAATGAGCACCAGGACCAGATAGGCCTCAAAGGTGTTGTGCAGCCGGGCCGGTTTGATCACGGCCCGCCGCAGGATGGCGTAGATCACCATGGCCAGGACTACCCCCTCCATGATATCCTTCAGACCGATGTAAAAGTACCCCAGGAGAAACTCATCGCCGAAAAAGGGAAGCTGAAACCCCTTTGAAAACCCCTCGCCGTAGAGGGTGAGGCTGCGGATGAGAAGCACACAAAACCCCCAGAAAATCAGGGCATGCATCAGGCCCGAGGCCCGCTCTTTTTTTCTTCCCACCAGCCGTTTCTGCCCCAGGGCAAGGACGACCACGGCTTTAAGACGCTCTTTGATCCTGTTGACCCGCCGGGCCGGCCCCAGGGCCATGAGCAGCTGTATTTTAGCATACATGGTACGGCAGAAAAAACCTACGCCCACAATGAGCAAAATCGACATCAACAAAGGATTCATAACGGCCTCATTAAAATTTTTTATCCAGATCTGTTAAAACTATCTTCTACTTCCTGATTTTCCTGATCTCCTGTTTGAGAATGGGAACCACCTCGAACAGGTCCCCCACAATGCCGTAATCTGCCACATTGAAAATCGGAGCATCAGGGTCCTTGTTCACCGCCAGGATCACCCTGGAACCGGTCATACCGGCCAAATGCTGGATGGCGCCGGAGATCCCCACTGCCACGTACAGGGATGGGGCCACAATCTTACCTGTCTGCCCCACCTGCTTGTTATGGGCCATGAAACCGCCGTCTACCATGGCCCTGGACGAACCGAAACCTGCATGGAGTTCGTCGGCAAGATCCCTGACAAGGTCCACCCCGGCCTGGTCCTTTGCCCCACGGCCAACAGAAACAACAATGTCGGCTTCTGCAAGATCTATGTCGCCGCTGGCATCAAAGAGAAGATCTTTGACAACGGCCTTGAGGTCGGGTTCCGGCGGTGCCATGTCCACCCGGTTTTCAGTGCCCAAAGTGTCGCTGCCCGCCTCAAAGGCGCCTGCCCTGACAATGGCCACCACCTGCTTTGTGTTCACCCGGACCCTCTGGATCAGCTTATTTGCCGTGGCCGGCCGGACCACCTCCCTATCATCCCCGTCCATCTTTATATCGATGATATCCGTGGCACAGGCTGCATCCAGCTGGACAGCCACCCTTGGCGCAG
>JAWOEJ010000134.1:0-22330 GCA_046482845.1 Desulfobacteraceae bacterium
CTGCGCCAAGGACTTTGAGTGATCATTTTTTTGTATCCGGTTGCTAATGGCGAAAAAATCCGCTTTGTTTGACTAATCAAAAGAAATTTGACTTTCACAATTAATAAGGGTAGGATGATTTTGTTTTTTTCCCTGTAATTTGCAGTATCTCTCTGCCGGCTGTTCGTGCAGCGGATAAAACAGCATTTCTGATTTGTTCTTAGGGAGGAAGGTTATTCAACAAAACAAAGTCTGATATCTTTTTAGAAAAATCTGCTGAAATTGAAAAATTTTAAAAGAGCATATGATTATAAAAAAAATACAAACCGGGAAATGGGGAAATTGTAATCTTTACCTGCACAGCCACAACAATAATCTATATGTTGAAAAAACCTTTGAAAACCATCCTCCCCTGATTAAAAATACCCTGGGCAGATTTTTAATTGAAAGAGAGTATAAAATTTTAAAAAAGCTTCATTCCTGTTACGGGACCTGTGATAATGTTGTCAGGATCAACAGATTTTCTCTGAGATACCGGTATATCAAAGGTCAGAAATTAAGTTCTTTTTCACGGCAGGGCCGGACACTTGATGAAAAATTTTTCATAAAGCTGGAAAATGCCGTAAAAGAGATACATGCCTTCGGCATCGTCCATCTGGACCTGCGCAACGGGTCCAATATCATTGTATCTGAGCAGAAGAATCCTTTGATCATAGATTTCAACTCCTCTTTGAATCTAAATCTGATTCCAGGAAAAACGCTTAAAACCCTTTTAAAAAACATTGACCTTTCCGGTGTTTACAAATACTGGGCAAAGATTAACCCGGGAACACTGAAAAAAGAGAAAAAAAGGCTTTTAAACCAATCAAACAGAAAACGCAGGTTATGGTTTTTAAGGGGATATATGCTTGAAAGTCATGTTAAGAAAAAAAAGACCTGATTACCAAGCCGCAGCTTTAAAAAAATTACAAGGATCTGTCTATGAAAAAAACTATTCAATCCATTCATTCGATTTTCAACAATAAAAAAACCAGAAAAACCCTGGTCAAATTCCGTCTGCCCATTGCGCTGATTTTTATTCTAATTGTTATTTTTCACATTAAAAAGGAATTTTTCTTTTACGGCATGGCCATCTCCTTTTTTGGTGAATTCATACAGGTATGGTGCTTTGCTGCGCTTGACAAACAAAAAACAATTGCTGCAAAGGGATTATACGCTGTCACCCGAAATCCCATGTATATTGGCAGATATTTTATCATCCTCGGGGCCATGGTGCTTACGGGCAATATATTTATTATCCTCATCTACACATTGTTTTACTACTTTTATATGGTCAACCGGGTAAACAGAGAGGAAAAAACACTGGAAAATATTTTCGGCACAGCATATACAGATTACTGCCGGCAGGTAAACCGGTTTCTGCCTTCATTTGGAAATACAGACCTTAAAGCACTCTTCTTTTTCAGATGGGCACTTTTCTTTCAGAACAACGCCCACTGGAATATTTTAAGCGTTGTTGTCACCTATACGGCTGTTTACTATTTTGTTTTTTAAAAAAAGGAGCTGAAATGAGTTCAAAAACCAGAATCGGAATAATAATATGCGACCGCTACCGAAGATGTGCCGGAGGCAAATGTTTAAGGGCCATGAAGAAAAAAGAAGGGGCGTTCAGTATATATACGGACAGCGAACCTGAGCTGGTGGGCTATACCACCTGCGACGGCTGCCCCGGGGGAAACATAGAATATGCAGGCGAAGAAATGGTAAAAAACGGAGCAACTGTGATTCATCTGGCCACCGGCATGATCGTTGGCTATCCTCCCTGCCCGGCCATTGAAACATTCAAGCAGTTCCTGGAAAAAAAATATAATATCCAGGTGGTTGCCGGGACCCATCCCATCCCCCAGAAATATCTGGATATGCACAACCAGCTTGGTACATGGAAAGAATCCTGCTGGAAAGACATTATATCCCCTTCCATGAGCGACGAAGCCACACGCAGAAGCTACGACTGATGCAAATTTAAGGTTGACCTTTTACCGGGCTGATGTTAAGGATCTACGGATTTTAGCAAAGGAAAAACAAATGGATTTTCATGAACGAATATACTGCAGCAGCCTGAATGCAGAGCAGACCGGCACCAGAGTAATTCTTGCCGGATGGGTGGATGCCCTGCGCGACCATGGTGACATTCTTTTTATTCACCTGCGGGACCGAAGCGGCATTGTCCAGGTGGTATTTGATCCTGCAAAAACAGACCCCCAGGTATATAAACAAGCTGTCTCCCTTCGCAGCGAATACTGCATCCAGGTGGCCGGAACAATTATTCAGCGCAGTGCCGGAACGGAAAACCCCAATATTGAAACCGGTCAGATCGAAGTGGTTGCCGATGCGCTTAAAATTCTAAACGCAGCCGATTCCCTGCCGTTTCATATATCTGAAAAATCAATGGTGGCGGGAACAGACGTTCACAACCGGGAAACCATTAATGAGGATCTGCGCCTGCAGTACAGATTCCTGGACCTGCGCCGTCCCTCCATGCAGGACAAATTGTTCAAGCGTCACAAAATCATGCGCTGCATTAGAAATTTCCTGGATGAAAAAGGGTTTATTGAAGTTGAAACCCCTGTGCTGACAAGGAGCACCCCTGAAGGCGCCAGAGATTATCTGGTTCCCAGCCGGCATTATCCCGGCAGTTTCTATGCCCTTCCCCAGTCGCCCCAGCTGTTTAAACAGCTTCTCATGGTAAGCGGATTTGAAAAATATTATCAGATTGTCCGCTGCTTCAGGGATGAAGATCTCCGCCCCAACCGTCAGCCTGAATTCAGCCAGCTGGATCTTGAGGCATCTTTTATTGACGAGGAATTTATCTATTCCCTGTTTGAAGAACTTGTGGGAAAAATTTTTGCTGTCAACAATATCAGCCTGCCAGAAAAATTCCCAAGAATGACCTGGCATGAGGCCATGGAAAGTACAGGCACGGACCGGCCGGATTTGCGTTTTGACATGACTTTCATTGATGCCACAGACCTGTTCACCCATACAGATTATGCCATTTTCAAGCAGATTATCGACCGCGGCGGCTGTATCAAAGGGATCAATGTCAAGGGCCAGTCAGACAGTCTGAGCAAAAATATTCTCCAGAATGAATATGCCAAAGTGATTGTTCCGGAATTTGGTGCCCGGGGCATGACCTGGATGCGGGTCGCCAACGGATGCCTTGAATCCAATATTGTTCAGTTTTTCAGTGAAAAAGAACAGAAAGACATCATGGAACGGTTTAAAACCAGGGACGGGGATGTGCTGATGATCATTGCAGATGTCTCCTGGCAAACAGTCTGCTCCGCCCTTGGGCAGCTGCGCCTGCATGTGGCAGACCGCTTGAAACTTATTCCCCAGGATGTTTACAAACCAGTGTGGGTGACAGCGTTTCCCCTTTTTGAAGCGTCAAGCGACGGGCTGACATCTACCCATCACCCCTTTACAATGCCCTCCAGCCGGGAGTTTGATCCGAAACAGACCGAAGAATGCCTTGCCCTGTCCTCCCGGTCCTATGATCTGGTGATGAACGGTGAAGAGCTTGGCGGCGGCAGCATACGGATCAATGATCAAACGCTTCAGCAGAAGATCTTTCAGGCCCTGGGCCTTTCCCGGGAAGAAGTAGACCAGAAGTTCGGATTTTTTCTCCGGGGGCTTTCCTACGGCACACCGCCCCATGGCGGCATTGCCCTTGGTATCGACCGCGTTGTATCCATCGTTCTCGGCACATCCTCCATCCGCGAGGTGATAGCCTTTCCCAAAAACCGGAGGGCGTTCTGTCCCCTGACCGGTGCGCCCTCAGACGTTGCCAAAAGCCAGTTAAGTGAACTCGGCCTTACCGGAGAAGAAACAAAGCCGTCGCTTCCCGGTGCTGAAAGCCAGGATGACCCTGTGGACAGACTGTCCTGGGTGTCCCGCATTGCTGTGGATTCCCATGAAAACGACATAATAAGGCAGGCTGTAACCGCTGCCGAAGAACTGGCCGAATTTATAACCGACCGCACCAGAACCATGGGAGACCATGAGCCGGTTTACTCTGTGGTGCCATTAAAAAACCGCACCCGCAAAGGGATCAGTGCCCGGCGCCATGCACTTGCGGAAAACAGGGATCTGTTAAAAAACGCACCTGCTGTAAAAGGCGGGTATTTCAAGGTAGCAAGCATTTTAGAATAAAAAAAAAAGAGCCATAATGAATTCATCTGTTTTTTCATTTATACCCCCTTCTTTGAAACCCGCTGAAGAAAATGCACTGCGCATTGTCCTTCAACCGGGCATGTCCTGCCGGGGATGGCCCGCAACAGCCGGTTCCAAAGCACTTGAGAATTTTACGGCTGTTGAGGATGCCCATATCACAGGTCTGCTGAAAAAAACCAGCGCAGTACTCACTGGAACTTCATACATGAGCGAGATGGGATTCGGCCTGAAAAATGATACAGCCAGCCAGATCCTTGTACAGGAGCTTGCAGATGCGGCAATTATCACTGACAACATGGGAGAGGCAAGGTATGCCGCGGCATGCACCGGTCTTACGGGGTTTAAGCCCAGTTACGGCATTGTTTCCAGAGCCGGACTCATTGGACTGATCCCATCCATGGAATGCCCGGCAATTGTGGCCCGGCATATATCAGATATCCAGTATCTCATGAATGCCATCTGCGTCCATGATGACAGGGATTTTTCAATGCACAGCCCTCCCCTGCCGGATTTCTCAGACAGCCTGTCCCGCCGGCCTGCGGCAAAAACCATAGGCGTACCTGAAGGCTATGAAAACAGCCTTTCCAAAGCTGAAATTACCGCCTGGGAAAAGGCCCTGTCCGCCCTGGAACAAACCGGGTGCAGGATCAGGTTCATCACCATGCCGGAGCCGGCGCTTTTTTCTGCAGTACATAATATTATCGGCTCAGTTGAGGCCTCTTCCAGTACCGGCAAGTATGACGGGGTACGTTATGGTCATAGAACCAAAACAGCTGAAAACTGGAACGAGATGTATCTGAAAACCCGGGGGGAAGCCTTTGGCTCTTTTATAAAATCCTATATTTTCCAGGGCGCATGTTTCCAGTTTCAGAAGTACCACGCCTTTGAAAACGCCTGCCGCATGCGGGGGCATCTTTTGGACAGAACCCTGGCCGCCCTGGAAACCGTGGATGCCCTGGCCTCGCTTACCCGGCGCAAAACCCCTGATGCCTTTCACACCTCAACCATAAAGGATACCTATGAGGCGTTCTCATTGACGCTGCCCGCCAATGTAACCGGTCTTCCCGCTGTTCAACTGCCTGGTCTCAGTCTTTGTCAGGATAAGGATTTTGGTCTGCAGCTCACGGGAAAACCCCTGGGTGATCCTGCACTGCTTGGCATTGCTCACCATCTTGAATCCATATCACAGGGAGAACCGGCATCATGAAATACGAAGCCGTCATTGGGCTTGAAATCCACGTGGAACTGAATACCCCGACCAAATTATTCTGTGACTGTCCCAACCGCCCCGGTGATCCCCCCAACACCAATATCTGCCCTGCCTGTCTGTGGCTTCCGGGCGCCCTGCCGCGGCTCAGCCAGGCGGTGGTGGAAAAAGCGGTCACTGCATGTCTGGCCCTTAACTGCACCATTGAGCAGGAAAGCGCCTTTGATCAAAAAGTGTACTATTACCCGGACCTGCCCAAGGGCTACCAGCTGTCCCAGCACCACCGCCCCCTGGCCATAAAGGGATATCTGGATATTATGACGGATGCTGAAACACCGCAGCGCCTTCGCATTCATCATATTCATCTGGAAGAGGACGTTGCCAAGCTCCTCCACGAAACCGAGGGGAAAACCCCTGTCAGTCTGGTGGATTTCAACCGGGCCGGTGCGCCTTTGATTGAAATTGTAACAGAACCGGATATACACACACCTGAAGAGGCCATGGCCTTTCTCAAGGTTCTGCGCAGGCAGGTGCGCTATACAGAAGCATCTGAATGCAGTCTGGATCAGGGAAGCATGCGGGTGGATGCCAATATTTCCATCCGTCCCCGGGGAAGTGAGATGTTCAACACCAAAGTGGAAGTCAAAAACATGAACTCCATCCAGCATGTGGGAGATGCTGTTTCCTATGAAATCCAGCGCCAGACAGCATGCATGGACAAAGGAGAGCCTGTTACCCTGCACACACGCCTGTGGAACCCGGAAAAACAGGTAACCACCCCCATGCGGGAAAAATTTGAAGGTCCCTGTATCCCTGACCCGTCCGTACCGGCCATTGTCATAGATAAAGACTGGCTGGCCCAAAAAAAAGCTGACCTTCCTGAAATGCCCCTGCACAAACAGGAGCGCTTTATCAGCACCTACACACTCACACCGGATGAAGCCATGGTATTGAGCCATGAACGTGATATTTCTGACTTTTTCGAAAAAACAGCACAGGGGTATCCCCATCCCCGCAGGGCCGCTACCCTGATTATCTCCCAGCTGATTCCCGCTCTCAAGGAAAAAGAAAAATCCATCTCCCATGTCCCCTTAACCCCAGAGCGGTTTCAGGCGCTTCTCTGTATGCAGGATTCTGAAAAAATCAATGCCAGGGCAGCCAAAGACGTGCTGCTGCAGATGCTTGATACGGATAAATCCCCCGAAGCCATTGTTGATGAACTGGGATTCCGTCAGATTTCAGAAACCCGTGCCCTTGAGGACATCGTAAACCAGGTGTTAACCAGCCACCCCGATGATGTAAATGATTATAAATCCGGAAATAAAAAGGTTCTCGGATTTTTCATGGGCCAGGCCATGAAAGCCGCCCAGGGAAAGGCCAATCCCAAAATAATGAAAGAGATTCTCATTAGAAAATTAAATTAATGCATTCAGATTGATTAAAATGCGCCATCCAGAAGTCGGTTTGTCACCTTAACAGCCTTTTTGATCAGCCCCTGCTCCAGCATAATGGCTTCGGTCTGGGCCCAGGCCTTTGTCTGGATTTGTCCTGGACGGGTATCTGGGTCCGGCTTGACAAGAAGCCTTGTGGCATCCAGCTGAGCTTTATGCACCTGACCCTGTGTGCCTTTGTCATATTTTTTTACCGCTTTCAGAACCGCTTCCTGTCTGGCCGGGTCCATGGCTGCCTCCCAGGCCTGGAGCAGTGCTGTAAGAAATTGCTTCACCAGATCAGGCTGGTCTGCAGCCATACGCCCCGATGTCACAATGGAATTGGCCACAAAATCCACGCCAAAATCAGCTGGATTGAAAAAACCGACAGATTCGCCTTCCCGGGACAGCTGATCTGCCAGAATAACACCCTGGGAATTTCTGTACACCGGCCAGAAGGTCACCTGATTTCTTAAAAACGGCGTAAAATCAAATCTCACTCCGGTTACCTTTACATCTCTGAGAGTAAGGCCGCCTTTTGCCAGGAGGGTTTTCATGATGGTTTCGTCATTTCCCCCATAGGTGATACCAATGCGGCACCCCTTTAAATCCCCCGGCTCCCTGATATTTACATGACTGTCCCGGTAAATCCACTGCATGGGATTAACCTGGAATATCTGAGCCAGAACCACCACATCCGCCCCCTTGTCCAGAGCCCGGATAACCTGATCGGCAGAGGCCACACCAAAATCAGCATACCCCAGCTCCAGCTCCTTGATGGCATCTTTTTCAGGACTGCCTTCCTTGACCTTTACATCCAGACCTTCAGCTGCAAAATATCCCTTTTCCATGGCAAAGACATCCCCTGCCGCACTGACATTGAACAGCCATTTAAGCCGGTAGGTCAGGGAGGTTTCTCCAGCCAGACTTTGGGACACTCCAATGACACACACCATGCACAGGCATAAAACAACGACCTTGGCTTTAATCACCTGCAAGTATATCATAACAGCCCTCCTTTGTTTTCAGATCCCCATTTGGCCTTGACCATTTCGCCAAGGGTTTCCAGTATCCCCTGGTAAATTGAAATCACAATGCCGATCATGAAAAGAGCCGTCAAAATGGCGGCCAGATCGCTCTGGTACAGGGCAATGCGTATACTATACCCGATACCGGCATTGGCAGCAATAAATTCCGCCACAATGGTTCCAGCCATGGCCAGGGTGGCGCTGCCGGCAATAACCGTGGTGAGTTTGCTTAAATTTTCAAAGGCCCGGATTTTTACTTCCAGCTGCCAGCGCATCCTTCCCGTGGCAATATAAAAGTGTTCAATATCTTCCACCGGCGCCGCCATAACCCCCAGAACCGACAACAGCAGCGGAAAATAGCAGATCATTGAGGCAATGAGAAGCCGGGACAGAAATCCGTCTCCCAGAAGAATAAAAATAATCGGGGCCAGGGCCACAATGGGATATGCCTGGATATTATATGCGGTCACCCGTATCATGGAGCCGGCCCAGGAGGACTTGCGGCCCAGAATGCCCACAAAAAACGCCATAAAAATGGACACGGCCTGACCCAGAATGGTAACAGACAGGGTATCCATAACATCCCTGAGGTATTTGGCAGCCATCTGCACAGCCGTATCCAGGATCAATGGAAATCCGGGAATCACATAATCCGATAATGACAAAATTTGTTTAACCCCTGCCAGAATGATCAGAAAAACCACATACACAATCAAAAACTGGTAGATCCGCCTAAAAAGCATTCATGACCTCCAGCATTACCTGGTTCAGGGAAACATTGTCCTGGACAGAACCTGTGGTATCATCCAGACCGGATATTATTTTACTTTGTTTTGTACGGGAAGGATCGGTCAATACCAGAATATCTTTGCAGAAACGCGCCACTTCCATGAGATTGTGGGAAATATACAAAAACATTTTATGGGCAAAGAGATCCTTTATCGTGAGCAGAATGGTCTGGCGCAGTTTTTCATCCACATTGCCAAGACTTTCATCCAAAATCAAGAGATCAAAATCCTGAAGCAGGTACCTGAGCAGATTCATGCGGTTCTGCTGGCCCATGGACAGCTGGGAAAACCTGGCATCCAGCAGCGGACCCAGCCGGAAGATGTCAATCAGCCTGTTTTTCAGATCCTGCCGGTTCGGCGGACAGACCCGGTCCAGGTGGCGGCCGGTGGAGGACCACCCCGGCAGCCGCTCCATGTTATAGGAATATAAAATGGTACGAATCCCTGTGGTGTGAATGGGCAGATCAGGCCTGTCCTCCCAGGTGGCCAGCAGTCTGGCAAAGGAGGTCTTGCCCACCCCTGAGGGTCCGAAAACCGCGTGGAACCCCGGTCCATCCATGGAAAAATGCAGATCCTGAATCACCATGGCATCAGACTCAGGATAGGTAAAATTCAAGCCCTTACATTCCAGGTGCATCTGTATCCTCCATAAAAACAAAATCCGGTCTGACGTCCATGCCTTTTCCTTCCTGCAAGAGTTTCAGTTATTAGGTCAACACCAATTTGTCAATACAAAATACCCTTTTAAATAAAATATGGCTATAGAAGAAAAAAAATGATAAAAATCAAAGGCGCCAACCACAATGATATTTTCTTTCAGGACCTTGATCTGTACATGGCATCCATAAAAGAATTGACCGGGTAAAAAAGACAGCCCTGGTCTGATCCATTCCATATGGCTCAACGGCTTATCACAGCTCAATGACTCATGAAATGGACACGTAATAAATATGTCCCATTGGCGCAACGCAGGAGACGGGCAAAAAGACAAGCAAGATGCGTGGATTATTTTTTGGAAGATCCCTAACTACTCAGGCTGAATCAGGAATTTTCTTTTTTAATAAAAACAGATATGTCTGAAACTCATATTTTTTACATTTTGATTGACAAAGATCAGACTCTTATCTTAAAATTAAAATTAATATTTTTTTAACCGAAACACAGGGAATATTCAGACCATGCTGGAACTGAAAAATATCGTTTTCAAGGCACCGCTTTCTGAGTCAACCTCAGAAAATTCAACCATGAGTACAATTATTAATGATATCAGCTTTACATTTGAACCTGGCAAATTCTACGCCATCACCGGGCCCAACGGTTCCGGAAAAACGACCCTTGCCAAGCTGATCATGGGCATAAACGAGCTGACCAGCGGGACCATCCTGTTCAAAGGCAATGATATCAGCAGAATGCCTATCAATGAAAGATCCCGGGCCGGTATTGTGTATGGCTTTCAAAATCCGGCACGGTTCAAGGGGACCACTTTCCGGGATTTATTGTCCATTGCTGCAGGTACAGATGACGAAGACCGGCTGGTGGAGCTGATTGCACGGGTGGGTGTGTGCTCCTTTGATTTTCTTGACAAGCCGGTTGACCACAAATTATCCGGGGGTGAAATAAAAAAAATAGAACTGGCCACTGTTATTGCCAAAAATCCCGGCGTAGCAATTTATGATGAACCCGATACCGGGATTGACCTCTGGACCATCGGTCCCATGGTGGAACTGCTGAAAAAAGAGCAAAAGGAAAACAATACCACCACCATAGTGGTCAGTCACAACAGATCCTTTCTTGAAGCCGCAGACACCCTGCTGCTGATAAAGGACGGTAAAATCGGCTATACCGGCAATCTGGAAGGCGCCATGCCCATACTGGAAGATTTAAGTGTCTGCACGTTCGGTGAAACATGTGAAGGAGAAACCAATGCTCGATGCTATAGATAAACAAATTTTAAAGGACGTTGCCGGTCTCGAGGACATGCCCAAAGGCGCCTATAATATTCGAAAAAACGGAAAACTTCTGGGCCGGGAGGTTTCCGCAAATATCAATATTGAGGCCAATGAAAAAAACAACGGTATTATTATAAGGATCAAGCCCAACACCATTAATGAATCGGTTCACATCCCGGTTATCCTGTCCCAGGCCGGCCTTCACGATGTGGTGTACAACACCTTTATCATAGGGGAAAATTCAGATGTAACCATAGTTGCCGGGTGCGGCATACACTGCGGCAGCTCAGAATCCGAGGGACACTCCGGCATCCATGAATTTCAGATCAAATCCGGAGCTAAGGTAAAGTATATTGAAAAACACGCGGCCATTGGAGAAGGAAGCGGCCGGCGTATTCTCAATCCAACCACAAAGGTGTTTATGGAAAAAAATGCCCATGCTGAAATGGAGCTTACCCAGCTGGGCGGTGTGGACGAGGCAAAACGTATGAATGAGGCCACTCTTGATGCAGGCAGCGTACTGCTCATGACGGAACGGGTCATGACCGACAACAGCCAGACCGCAGAATCCAAAAATGAAATCACACTTTCAGGTACTGACAGCAAGGCCAATATTATTTCCCGATCCGTGGTAAAGGGAGATTCCAGGCAGGACTTTTTTGTCAACTTAACAGCCCTTGCCAGATGCTATGGTCACATTGAATGTGACGCCATTATCATGGACAACGGAAAAAGCCAGACCATACCGGCGCTCAAAGCACTGCACCCGGATGCAGAGATGACCCATGAAGCCTCCATCGGCAAAATTGCCAGCGACCAGCTCATGAAACTGATGAGCCTGGGGCTTGACTATGACGAAGCGGTCAACCGGATCATCCAGGGATTTTTAAAATAAAATCAGATTGCCCCCATGAACACCATTTTCCGATCGTCAGCCTGATGGTTTAAAATCGCAGGCTGACGATTTTTTGCGTTGAGGTTTTTAACGCAGAAAACCCCGCCAATAAAGATTGTCCATACTTATTTATATTTACTTGAAAAAAATATCGCTTTTTTTCCAACCTTTATCTTGACAAGAATTGCTTTTTTATTTTATTGTGACTGAGCGCTTGATCGGTTTAACTGGAATTAAACATTAACAAGGATAGATTGTGAGAAAAAAGCGCACCGCAATCCTATCAAAGCTCTTAAAGATTAAGGAGAAAAATTATGGCAGAACAAACTCACTCATTTGCAAGCCCTGGACCGGCCGGGCTGGGTGCTTTGGCAGTAGCAACTTTTGGTTTCAGCGCCGTTTTCCTGGGCAAAGTAAGCCTTGGCGGCCTCCCCCTGCTTGCCGCCTGGCTTATTGGCGGCGGGATTGTGCAGTATACCACTGCGGTAATAGAACTAAAGGATCATAACATCACCGGCGGGAATGTGTTTCTTTTCTTTTCTGCATTTTTCATGTTTGGAGCGGCACTGAGTGTCCTTGCCAAATTTTTCATGATTTATTTTGAAATCCCCCACTCAAGCTATGTAGAAGGCTGGTGCTGGCTGGCCGGTGCTGGTTTCCTGACCATTGTCACCCCGGCATACAGCAAAGGCCCGAAAACCTTATTCGGCATTGTTGTTCTCATAGACCTGGCGCTCTGGTTGATCGCGGGACTGGATTTAGGCCTTCTCGGCGCCCAGTTCAAAACTTTTGTGGCAGTATTTCTAATGACATCAGGTGTGCTGGCCCTTTACACGGCCGGTGCCGTGGTAAACAATGCCGCTTTCGGCAGAACCGTGTTACCCCTGTCAGCCCCTGAGCCGTCCGGAAACAAGTCACACCTGGCAAAATCCTCAACTGCTGTTCAGGAAAACTGACAAACTTTATTTTGAACCGCCTTAGCATTTTTACCAATACAGATGGAATCGGCATATCTGTCCGGTTCCATCTGTTTAATTTTTTTTAAAGCGGATCCCTCCCCCACCGGATTAAAAAATTCCATACCCAAATAAAATTAGAATTACAGGCATCCGTATAAAAAATTTGAAATTTCAATGAATTTAGTGTAAATCATGGAATCAGATTTTTAAAAGCCGCTGTGACCTATCGGACACCAAAAAAATGGGGAAAAAAAAGAAAAAAAATACAAAACACAAAAAAATAGCCGGCATGGACTGTAGCCAGCTTGAAAAAGAAGGCTGTGATCACCTGGCATCCAACAATGCAATAAAAGCAGTACAATTTCTCAAATCCGCATTGAAAAAAGCAAAAGACCCTGTCCAGAAAGAGAGAATCAGAGCCGGCCTTTTTGAATCCTACCTGGCCAGGGAAAAACAGCTTAAAGAAAAAAACATGAAGGACGAGGCCAGAGAGGTACTTCAGCTGGCAATGGAAAACCTGCAGGAAACAGACCAGATAACAGAAGAAACCCTTGTCTTGATAATGAGAAACTGTGATGCGTGCCTGGCCTGTGAACACTGCAGCCGTTTTTTTGAACATCACAGCCCCACGCCTGAATTTAAAAGGCTCCTGGGTGAAAAACTTGTTCTGGAAAACTGCTGGGCCCCCCTTGACCGTCTGGAGAATTTATCCTTTTTAGCCAGGGATGCAGACCTGATAAAGACGGCAGTTGACCTGATGAACCAGGGAGACTGGGAAAAAGCCAAAGACTTGATGCAGCCGCTGCCGCGCTCTTCTCCCTTTTTCAATCTGCGCATGTTCTGCCGGGCCATGGTGGCATTTTATGAAGACAATGATGCAGACATGGTCAAAGCCTTATCCATGATCAGCAAAAATTCTATTTTTTCCAAAAGTGCTGAGGTTTTGCTTGCCTCTGTTAAAACCATCTCCCCAAAGGACATGCCTGCCACAGCTGTAAAACCGGACAACCCGCTTTTGCAGGTCTTCTATCAAAACGGTTTCATTCTGCACCAGGAAGTTGAGTCCCTGATCCAGGAAATGGAAAAGAAACCGTACAGCACGGCATGCACGGCTCTTATATCCAAACTGGCTGAATCCATATACCCGGAATCCCCTGAAAAAGCTGTTAATTTTCTGGTGGAAATAATTTGGAACCAGGACCTGTATTTATCTGATAACAGAATCCAAAACCGCTATTTTGAAATGGCAGAAAAATTAATAAACAAAAAAACAAAACTTCTAAAATCTAAAATTAATTTTATGCTGCCTGATAATAACGAGTTTTCTAATACTGCCCGTTTTATTGAACTGGCAGAAAAAGAATTTTCAGATCCTGAGGAATTTGCCATTGCAAAATCACAGGCTGTTTTTTCAACTATACAATCAATACGCAATAACACTGACTATAACTATTCTTACCATCCTCTGAATTCCCATGATAAAAAAATCCTGGGTATAACCGAAAAAAATATGAGTGCAGTTCTTTTGGAAACGGCATATAACGCCTTATCCATTGACAATCAAAACAGAGCCTTATATCAGGAAGTGGCAGAAATGCCATACTGGTCCAGAAATGCCAAAAACATAAAAGAAAAAATATTTATTTTGATGTGCTCTGCATTTCCCAATGATCCCTTTCCCTTTCTTCAGCTTGCCACGGTTTATCACAGAAAAAACGCCTATAGAAAAGCCGAGAATACACTTAAAAGGGCAAAAGAAATTGCACCCCATGATCAGCAGGTGCTTGATAAACATGTTCTTTCCCTGCTCATATCAGCAGACAGAAATATCGGGAAAAAGAAATTTCACCTGGCATGGAAAGACCTTGAAAAAACAGATACCTTTAAGTCAAAAAACTGCAATCTGTTAAGGGAAGAAAAAAAAATCCTGTGCAGGATAGTTGAAAAACCTGAAATACCGATAAAAGTATTAAAGCTCAAGCTGGAAACGTTTTCAAATTTCAACAGAGCCAGGATTCTTGCCATGCTGATTTGTGATATTAAAAAGGCAGACAAAAAAAATAATCTTAAAAAGGTAAACGCCAAGCTTGCCTCATTCTTTAATACAAAAAAACTCAAGGACTTGACATCCTCTGAAGCTGCTGCGCTGTTAATGCCCCTGCCAGAGGACTGGCAGCTTCTTTTCAATCATAAAGACATATTGAATCTTTTTTTAAACAACCTGAAAGACTTTCTTAAACGTCTGGATGACGGGGATCTGATTCAGGTGATCAATCGAATAATCTATCCAGATATCTGCGGTCATTTTATCAAAGAACTCTCTGATAGAATTGAGAAACGTGCCGGGAACAATCAATCAAGGGAGCTAAGGCTGGAATTTTATCACGCATCCCTTGCCAATATTAAACACCCCCAAAAAATAGTGGTGGATGCCTCTGTTTTTTATGAAATTATCGACATGGCCGACAGCGACACAGCATCCATCCTGAAAAATGCAGCCGCAACCCTGTCAAAACGGAGTACCGGCCGGTTCAGAAAGGCGTTGGAAAATTTTGACTTTGAAATAATTGAACTTATCGATCCTTCCTGGGAAGATCCTTTTCATTCTGATTTTGATGAAGATTTTTTTCCTGACATGATACCGTCTCCTGAAGGAATGGGATCTGCGTCTGAACTGTTCAAGATGTTAGACAGTGTCCCTGACGCCTTTGCCAAACCCATGGCAAAAATGATGAGCAAAGATATTGCCGGTCATGCAGAAGAATTAATAAATGACTGTGACCTCAGGGGAATGCCCAAAACAACAATCAAAATGGCTAAAGAAGAGCTTATGTTAATCCCTGAAACAGTTGATATGATAGAATTTATTTGTGAATTTGCAAAACGCTTTGATTTAAATCTGTCAAAAGAAGCAAGATTTTTTTTTCTTGATTAAAGAGGTTTTTTAATATGTTAAATGCGTTTATTACCCTTGACCTTCCCCTGGATGCTTCGGATCAGATGATACGGGACAGGTATCTGGCGCTTGTAAAACAATTTCCCCCGGAAAAGGCACCGGACAGATTCCACGTCATCAACACTGCCTATGAATCCATAAAAGACAAAAGAACCCGTGTAAAAACGCGCATGTTTGCTGCTCTGAAATCCTTTAATTATGAAGAAGAGCTTAGAAGACTTGCTGATGAAGTAAAGGCCAGAAAGAAAAAAACAACATTGACGGAAATTCTGCAAACATCTAAAGACTTATACTCATGATAAAGAAAACAATCAAAACCGTGAAACACATGGGGCACCGATTTGACATATGGGTTACCATGCCGTTGATGACATGGATTATTGACGTTCTGACCATTCAGATGGAAAAAAAAAGTGAAAAAAAGTTTTCCCGATCAGATTTTAAAAAAAAAGCCCTGGCTGATTTTAAAATATGGCTGTCTGATACCTACCTGGATTTTCCGTCAAAAACAGATGTAACCCCTGATACCTGTGATCTTTTTTCTCTGCTGTCTGAATTCACAGCCCTCCGCCAGGAGATTAAAATGCAGAACAGGGAGCAGCACCGAACATTAAAACGGCTGGAGTCTTATACAGACACCTATGAAAACAACTCCCGGCTCTTTGAAACAAAAATCCAGGACATCGCACAGCTGGAAAAAAGTATATGGAACAATTGTGAAAAAAAATGTTCTCTTCTTTTTTTTGATGTCAGGGATGCTCTGGTCCGGGGACACAGGGCCAGCCTTTCCCTGTCTTGTAAAAGAGTCCTGTTCACATCCAGAAAGGCAGAGGTGAAAAACATTGCCAAAGGCTATGAAATGGCTTTAAGACGATTTGACAGAAGCCTTGCCATGATGGACATTTACCCTGTTGAAACAGACAATGCCCGGTTTGATCCCAAAACCATGAAAGCCGTGGACACCAGAAAAGTCCATGGATTTTCAAAAGGACAGGTCATTGAAACCGTGACATGCGGTTTTTTAAAAGAAAAAACAGTATTAAAATTTGCCCAGGTTATTGTGGCAGAATAGGAGCAGACCCAAATGGAACCTATTATTGGTATCGATCTTGGCACAACAAATTCAGAAGTTGCGTTTATCATAGACAGCAATGCAGAAATTTTAAAAGACAATGACAATGGCATCGTGCCCTCCTGTGTCAGTATTGATCCGGAATCAAAAAAGATAATTACCGGATCAGAAGCCGCCAACCAGGCTTTGCTCTACCCTGAGAATACTGTTCGGTCAGTGAAAAGAGCCATGGGCTCAAACATAGAATTCCTTTTAAACAATACCTCCTACACCCCCCAGGAGATATCCGCCTTTATTTTAAAAAATTTAAAAGAAAGGGCGGAAAAAATAATCAACAAACCCATATCCAAGGCGGTTATCACCACACCGGCTTATTTTACCGATGCCCAGCGTATGGCCACAAGAGAAGCCGGTGAAATTGCAGGACTGACCGTTGTCAGAATCCTCAATGAACCCACTGCCGCCGCCCTGGCCTATGAATCCGACAACTCGGAAGACCAGAATATCATGATATACGATCTTGGAGGCGGCACCTTTGATGTATCCATTGTTACAATTCAGAACGGGGTAGTGGAAGTGCTTGCCTCCACCGGGGACAACCACCTTGGCGGTGATGATTTTGACAAAAAAATCGAGGAAAGGCTGGTCAGCTATATTCAAGAAGAATTTGACTGCTCTGTGGCAGACAACAAGAGCGTCATGGCCCGGCTCAGAAGAGCAGCTGAACAGGCAAAAATTCAACTTTCCAGTTCTCCCTATGCAAATATAGAAGAGGATTATCTGTACAAAAACGGATCAGAGGATGTGCATCTATCCTATGAACTCCCACGACATGAGTTTGAGGAAATGATTGAGGACTACCTGGATCAGACCATGACATCGGTCAACAAGGCCCTTTCCGACGCATCCATGCTGCCTGCTGATCTGGATAAAATCATTCTTGTGGGCGGCTCCACCCGAATTCCCAAACTCTCCCAGATGCTTGAAGAAAAGTTCAAAATGCTGCCGAGCCAGCAGATCGATCCGGACCTCTGCGTGGCACTGGGTGCTGCCATCCAGGCGGGACGGGAAATGGGGATTGATTCCACAGGGGTTCTGGTGGATATAACGCCATACACATTTGGTATTTCAGCCCTTGGGGAAATAAACGGAGAATTTTCCCCCCATAGATTTGTTCCCATGATCAAAAGGAATTCAAAGCTGCCAACAGCCAAAAGCGATGCCTTTAGTACTGTTTTTGACCAGCAGGAAGGCGCAGAACTGAAGGTTTACCAGGGAGAAAGCGATAATGCACTGGAAAATGTTCTGATCGGCGAGTATTTTTTCAAGCTTTCAAAACTGCCTGCCCACAGCACCATCATCATAAAATATGAACTGGACATCAACGGCATTTTAAAAATCCATGCCCTGGAAAAAGCCACTGGAAAAGAGCTGAAAAAAGTCATTAAAAATGCCTTCTCTCAATTCTCGGACAAATCCCTGGCTGACTCAAAAAATAAAATAAACGCCCTGTGGAGCAAACCATCTCCTCCTGATCAGGAAAAAAAAGAAACCGATGCGTCTGCTTCTCTGCCAGAGGAACTGCTTGATATCATTCAACGGGCAGAATCGATGAAAGCCGATGCTGCCAGTGAAGATCAGGAAGAAATCGACCGGCTGATCAAAGACATTAACAACGCCTTTACTGCCAAAGACAAAGAAAAAGCATTTCACCTCGGGGAAGAACTTGAAGATATCCTGTTTTATATTGAATAGCGACCATCCCCTGGCGGGCGCAATACAGGATGAAATAATTCCAAAAACAACAGAGGTCTGCCCGGAAGGTGGAAATGGATAAATGCCCTGCATGCAATGCAAAATACAGAAACAAACGAATCTGCTACAGATGTAAAACAGACCTTGGTCCCCTTCTGGACATTGAAAACAGTGCGTTTGAGCACAAACAGAGGGCTGCAGCAGCATACAGGGCAGATGATTTTAAACAGATGTTCTACCATGCCCGGCGGTCAGTGTCCCTTTATTATTCTGAAGACGGGGCAAAGCTGCTTTCCATTGCCGCTGTTCTGGAAAAAAAATTCAGCCTGGCCCTGCATCTTTGGGAAAAAATCAACCAGGCAGAGGGCCAGGACTTGTGATCTCAAGCATACTGTCAAAAACAGCAGCTTTTATATCACTGCCAAGAATGCTGTAATCTCGACAACATTGATAGAAAAAAACGATATCCTCACTTTAACAGGGAATGGAAAAATAGTTGGGGTGTTAATTATTGCAATAGAATTGTCTTTTTTGCAATACAGACATAAAGCTTTGAATTTAAAGGATAAAACCCTTTTAGCACAGTCAGACATTACAATAATGAAACGATATTGACTGGAAAAACTATTTTATAACAAAAACGACTCTGTTTCAAATTTACTGAATTTACCATGAAAAATCACGGAAAAATCACCACATATCTGACAGGGCATCTTCCGGCACGGTAAATGCTCATATAATGATTCAAGCCCGTATACAAAAAAAAGAATACGGTCATGACTATTATACAGCATTTTCCTAATACTCGATTATCAAGTTTTTATGGAAGGGGCGAGCGCCGCCCCCAGCGGTGCTATTCAAAAAACTTGATGATCGAGTAACAATTGATTGTCTGGGGCTAACAGGGATAGGGTTTTCCAAAACCAATGAAACCACCTGATAACCCAATGAGACAACAAATTCCCGGAGACAGGGCCATGAAAGAAATTTTACTGGTTGCCAGCGGCAGCATCATGTCAACATCAGCATTTCATTACGCAGTTGACCTGTGCAGACGGATGAACGCACAACTGCAAATTCTTTTATTCATCCCCAGAAAGCCGGCTGCATCCTGCCGGCTGATTCCCGAGCTGAACAGCAAAAAACGCCAGGCAGCCGAAGCAGCCGATGCTGTTAAAGATTTATTATCCAGATCCCGGAATTCAGACCTTCCCTATAAAATCTCACTCAGTACCAGGGAACCGGAAAAGGAGCTTCCTGATTTTATTGACACACATCTGGAAATTGTTTTAACGGTTTTTGATCCATCCCTTGGCAGGCCGGCCAGGGTTTCCCAGAAACGGAGCCCTGTAAAACGCATTAAAAAAATGCTTTCCGTTCCCCTGGTCGTTGTAAAGCAGTGAATCCAAAACTGTTTTTAACCTGCTGCCTAACGCAGAACAAGTTCTATCACCCGGTCCAGTTCATCTGCTGTTACGATATTGATATCTTTTTTAATTTCATCTCCAATGGAATTAATGTCTGCACTGTTTTTGGAGGGAAACACCGCTGTTTTGATTCCCGACATTCTGGCAGCCAGAAGCTTTTCCTTGATGCCGCCCACGGGCAGTATTCTTCCGCCCAGGGTCAGTTCGCCGCTCATGGCTGTGTCCCTCCGGCACGGCCTTTCCTTGAGCAGGGACAGCAATGCCGCGGCAATGGTGATTCCAGCTGACGGACCGTCTTTTGGAATGGCTCCGGCCGGCACATGGACATGAATGTCCTGGCCATTGAAAAAATCCCGGGGCAGGCCAAAAACAGATGTATTGCTTCGGATATAACTCAGTGCGGCCTGGGCCGATTCCTTCATAACATCCCCAAGGGATCCTGTAAGAATCAATTGATTCGTTCCAATCATTTTTGTTGCCTCCACAAAAATGATCTCACCCCCTGTTTCAGTCCAGGCCAGGCCCGTGGCACATCCGATGCGGTCCCGGGCACCGGCAATTTCAAAATAGTAACGGCTGGGGCCGAGGAGTTCTGCCACCCGTTCCGGCGTAACCTGCCGCATTTCCAAGGAAAGCGGCGATTTCATGTGCTGCCTTGTCAGCTTCCGGCAGACCGCAGCAATTTTTCGTTCCAGTTCCCTGAGGCCGGCTTCCCTGGTATGCTCTCTGATAATTTTATGCACTGCAGCATCTGAAAATTCCGGTGCCACATCGGTCAGGGCAGAGTCTTCTATGGCCCTGGGAATCAGGTATTTACGGGCAATATTCATTTTTTCTTCCACAGTATAACCAGACAGATGAATCAGCTCAAACCGGTCAAGAAGGGGACGGGGTATACTGTCCACGGTATTTGCCGTGGCAATAAACATCACCCTGGACAGATCAAAGGGCACATCCAGGTAATGATCCATGAAATTGGCATTCTGCTGGGGATCCAGAACCTCCAGCAGGGCAGAGGCGGGATCTCCTTTAAAATCCTGCCCGATCTTGTCGATTTCATCCAGCATGAAAACAGGATTACAGGATTCCACACGGCGTATCTCCTGGATGATCCTTCCGGAAAGCGCCCCCACATAACTCCTTCTATGACCGCGGATCTCGGCTTCATCCTTCATTCCAGCCAGGGAAATCCGTATGAATTTGCGTTTCAGGCTGCGGGCAATGGACATACCCAGGGATGTTTTTCCCGTGCCCGGAGGTCCGGTGAAACAGAGGACCGGTCCCCTGGCATCCAGAATTCCTGTATTACGGCTCAAAGCGCCCTTGACAACCGCACGGACATTGTCCAGTTTCAGCGGCTTGGCAAGAAACTGAAAAGATCCTTTTTTCATGGCATCCACAGCTGTCAGCACGGTTGCATATCCAGTAATGATAATCACCTCGGTTAAGGGACTGATCTTCTTTATCCGGTCCAGAAGGGCCATGCCGTCAATCTTTTCCATTTTTAAATCCGTGATCACCAGATCATAGGAATTCTTTTCAATCAGTTCAAGGGCTTGCATACCATTGGAGCTGACCTCAACATGATATCCTTCCCTGGAAAGAACATGGTTGAGATTCATCCGGGTAATCTCTTCATCATCAACCACAATGATACGCTGTTTTCTTGAAAGCTTCATGAGCCTGACTGCCAGATACTCTAAAATTCTTTCCTTGATTTCATTAAGACCGTAATGGGCCTGATCAAGAATTGATTCAGCGCGGTTAATATCCAGATTATCGGGAGACAACCGGTTCCAGGGAAGGCTGGCCAGATAGTCTATATAATTGATAATAATGGTATACTCCGCTGAAGACGGACTGATCTTAAGGAGACGGTCCGCCTCCTTAAGGGCGACTTTTTCAACTGCCTCAGGCATACTGGCATCCAGCACATCCTGCTTCAGCTTATCCAGCTCCTGCACATCTTCTCTGACCTCAACATCTTTTTTAAACAATTTTTTCATCCAGCCTCACTCCTCTTTCAACGGATCATTTTCCACTCGATCATAAAGTTCCAGGGGATATTATCACTCAATAAAAATAATGATCTACAGGCTCACAACAAAGATTGAACCTTTTCAGTCCAGGTAAATCAGTGTATAGCAAATCCTGCGCCACCATCAAGGGAGGATACCAGGGATAATGCCAATGACACAAGCCTGATCTGCTATCCAAAACCTGTCAAAACGCCTGGACCCTGAATACAGATGCCCATAAAAATATTGCATATTGCAACACCCCATTGTTTTCTGCAATATGTCTGTCTTTAATATTTTCTGTATAACCCCCATGATGCACAGCATCACAACAAACCCTGAAACCTGAATTTTGCCGCGTCTTGTTTCCTGTATCTTGTTTCGAGTTTCTTATAAACCCACATGTCCTGGCATGCTCTTCTCGATAACAGGATGCTCACCCTACGAAACCCGAAGATTAGGTCGATCTTTCACCTCCAGGCGGATATTATCTCCTATTTTAGCGAATACATGAGAAGCGTGGATTTTACCGAGATAAAGAGCAGCAAGCTCATCGGCAGCGGCTCGGAGGGGGGAACAGGACTTTTCGAGGTTAAGTACTTTGACCGTTCCGTCTACCTTGCCCAGTCTCCCC
>JAWOEJ010000154.1:0-39712 GCA_046482845.1 Desulfobacteraceae bacterium
TCAAACAGCTTGATTGTCGCAACGCCTGGCAGGGAAAAAGTCTGATCTCCTTTGGTTCTCAATGTTCCTGACAGGCAACCGCTGGGGGCTCTTAATCGGCCCTTCCATAAAAACTTGATAACCGAGTGTTAGGTTTTAGCTGAGTACTGATGGCTGACGGCTGAGGGCTTTCATATAAAATACATAAAATGGTGTTTTGCAAAACCTATGAAAACAATTTTATTAATTATTTTTTCCTTTGTTTTTCTGCCCATCCAGGTGTGTTCCGGGACTGAGGATTATATTGTGGGAGACGGGGATGTTCTTACCCTGAACGTCTATGAAAACGAAGATTTGTCAACAAAAGTAAGGGTGTCTGCAGATGATACCATAAGAATTCCCCTTATCGGTGAGATTTCAGTTGCCGGTCTCAATGTTTCCAAAATATCATCTAAAATAGAAAAACTGCTGGCTGACGGTTATCTTGTCAATCCCCAGGTGGATGTATTCATTAATGAATACAGGAGCAAAAAAGCCATCATCCTGGGTCAGATCAGAAACCCGGGACTTTACGAGCTCAGAGGGAAAACAACGCTGCTGGAATTTATTTCCAAGGCAGGAGGGCTGACATCAGAAGCCGGAAACAGGGCAACCATAAAACGAAAAACCCCGGACAAGGCAAAGGAGCAGGATAATATTCCCATAGACCTTGAACAATTAATCGAAAAAGGGGACACATCTCTTAATCTTCCCATAAAAGACGGGGATACCCTTTATATTTCCAAAGCAGACATCTACTATGTATCAGGTGAGGTTAAAAAACCGGATTCCTACAAATTTGAATCCGGCATCACAATTATCAAGGCCATAACCCAGGCTGGAGGATTCAGTAAAATTGCCGCAAAGAACAAGGTGTCCATTATCAGGATTGTAAATGGTAAAAAAACAATTATTGAAAATGTTAAAATGGATGAACGGGTATATCCCGATGACGTTATTGTTGTGCCGGAGAGTTTTTTCTAATAATTTTTTAAATCAACGGACACCTTAAATACCCTATGGAAGAAAAAGAGATACATTTAAGGGATTACCTCAGGGTAATCAATAAACGGAAAAGCACTGTTTTTACTTTTTTTATAATCACTGTAATCATTGTCGTTATCGCCAGTTTCACAGCTACCCCCATTTACCGGGCATCGTCAAAGGTTGTTGTTGAACGCAACACCTCAAGTCCCCTGTCCGGGGGGTACAGGTACACCCCATATGATCCCGAGTTCCTTGAAACCCAGTACCAGATCATAAAAAGCGGTTCTGTTGCTGAAAAAGTAGTGGACACCCTGGATCCGGAAAAAATGTATGATATTTTTTTCGCTCAAAAGGAAAAAAAAGATTCAATCCTCGATCCGGTAAAGGCCTGGTGCAGAAACACCTATGCATGGTTTAAAGAAACCATAGGTATAAAAAAAATGTTCAACACTGTTACCGGTGACATTGACAGCAGCCTTATGGAGGATGAAAAAAAGCCGCTGAGCAGGGCTGAAAAAATGAAACTTGCCGTAAAATCCGGTATAGGTGTTGAGCCGCTGCAGGAATCCAGAGTGATTGAAATCAGCTATACCTCGGAAAACCCCGCCCTTGCCGCAAAAATTGCCAATGCAGTGGCCCAGTCATACATTTACGAGCTTATGGATATGCGCATGGAAATGTCCGGCTATAGTATTAAATGGATGACCATAAAAGCCGATGATCAGAAAAAAAAGCTGGAAAAATCTGAAATCGCCCTTCAGAAGTACAACAGGGAAAATGATATTGTCACCATAGAGGATAAGATGACTGTTCTTCCTGAGCGGCTTTCCGGATTAAGCCTGAGGCTTACCCAGGCTGAAACTGAAAGAAAAGAGCTCAGCGCAGTTTACAATCAGATAAAAAGGACAAGAAGATCCAACCTTGAAACCATCCCGGCCATAGCGGAAGATGATTCAGTGGCCTCCATGAAAAAACAGATAATTGAAGCAGAACAGAATATTTCAGAGCTTTCAAAAAAATACGGCAGAAAGCATCCCACCATGATATCTGCAAAAGATGAGTTAAGAGGGCTTAAGCAAAAAAAAGAACAGGAGATTGACAAGGTTGTTCAAACCATTAAAAATAGATACGAGCTGGCTGTATCAAATGAAGATAATTTAAGATCTCTGCTGGAAGACACCAAATTTGATGCCGCAAATCTCAATGAAAAATATATTCAGCAGGGGATTTTAAAAAGAGAAGTTGAAACCAACAGACATCTGTACAATGCCCTTATAACAAAATTAAAAGAAAAACGGATTACCGAGGAAAGCCAGTCCATCAATGTATGGATTCTTGAAAAGTCCAGTGTGCCGGAAATTCCAGTTAAGCCGAGAAAAAAAAGAAATATTCTGCTTGCAGTTATTTTAGGCCTGTTCGGCGGTATTGGTCTGGCCTTCTTTTTTGAATACCTGGATAATACCATAAAAAGTCCGGAAGATGTGGAAGAGGGCTTTGATATCCCGGTTATAGGGACCATAGGCCTTTTCAGGGATAAACACAAAACCATAGTTGAGAATGTTATCCAGGAAACCACATCGATTTATGTGGAAAATTTTACAGGTCTGCGCACTTCTGTTTTTCTTTCCTCTGCAACAGGATATCCCAGATCCCTACTTGTCACCAGTATGTCTCCGGGTGAAGGCAAGTCCTCGGTCTGCACCTGCCTTGGTGTTGTCATTGCCAGAACCGGGAGAAAAACCATCATTATTGATGCGGACATGCGACGGCCTGTACAGCATAAAAACACCCATGTATCCAACGAAAACGGTTTAAGCACTTTTCTTGCCGGTGTTACTTCCAGTGATATCATTCAAAAGGGACCTGTTGACAATCTTGACATCATCAGTTCCGGACCGGTTCCCCCCAATCCTTCAGAACTTTTAAGCTCCCCTAAAATGAAAAAGCTCATAGCAAGGCTCCTTGAAAAGTATGAAATGGTAATTATTGATTCCCCGCCCTCACTCAATGTCAGTGATCCCCTTTTGATTTCCAGAAATGTAGAGGGGGTTGCCATTGTAGCCATGTCGAGTTCCACTACCCATGAAATCCTCCATAAGGGTGTCAAAGCGTTCAGGGAGATTGCCGCCCCGATTACCGGAATTGTCCTGAACCGTTTTGACGCAAAAAAAAGCGGCTACTACTATGGATACGGAGATTATTATTATTCCTCGGAAACCTCGGCAAAGGATAAAAAAGAAAAAGCATGAAGGGGCTGGCTGTTAAACTGTTTTTTTTCCTTCTGGTTTTCTGCCCCCTTGCCTTTGGAACTGTAGAACCATGGTCCCTGGCTGTAATGGAAATTTCAGTTTTTCTTGCTCTGTTTCTGTTTCTGGCTGATGCCCTTAAAAACAAAAAAGAAGTTGTTTCTGTTCCAGGTTTTGTTCCTCTCCTGCTTTTTTTATTGTATATTCTGCTGCAGATTATCCCTTTGCCGGCAGGTCTTGTAAAAATCATTTCCCCTGCTGCCTTTGAAATTCACCACCATTCTGCCCTGCTTTCGGGATCACCGCCTTCTTTTATGCCAGTTTCTGTGAATATCAAGGCAGGCCTGACGCAGTTTTTCTGCTGGTCAGCCTGCGCTTTTTTTTATATTCTTACGGTACAGCTTTTAAAAGATAAAAAAATATTAAAACAGACCATTGTTTTGATAACCGTTTTTGGTGCATTACTTGCCTTTTCTTCCATACTTCAATTCTATCTGACGAAAGACATGGCATTATGGTTCAGACATGTACCAGACAATTCCATGATTGTGGGTCCCTATATATGTCACAACCACTTTGCAGGGCTCATGGAGATGATTTTTCCCGTAGTTCTGGCTTTTTTCTTTTTTTACAGACCAAGGATTCATACCACATCCGTTTTTAAGGGAATCATTGAAATTCTCAGCCAGGAAAAGGCCAATATCCATATCCTCATAGGCGGCGCTGCCCTGCTTATTGTATCCTCTGTTTTTGTCAGTCTGTCCAGGGGAGGGATGCTGAGCCTGACCCTGTCCCTTGTTTTTTTTACCTGCCTGCTTTTCAAAAGAAAAATAAGCCGGGGGAACACCATTCTCATTATCGCTGTGGTACTTTTAACCGGGTTGTCTGTTTCATGGTTTGGCTGGGATCAAATTTTTCAACGCTTTGAAAAACTCAAAAATGCCCATGGTATCATCCATGATTCCCGACTGGATTTCTGGAAGGACAGCAAAAATATTATTGCTGATTTCCCTGTGACAGGGTCAGGATTCGGAACTTTTATAGATGTTTATCGGTCCTACCAGACCGTCAGGGGGGATATCCTGGTTGACCATGCCCACAATGACTATATTGAACTTCTTTCAGAAGGAGGGATCACTGGTTTCTGTCTTGTTGCTTTATTCATCTACCTTCTGTTTTTAAAAACATACAGGATGTTTATCACAAGAAAAGAAGCCTATTGTGTATATATTTACATGGGAGCGGTTACCGGAGTTGTGTCCATTCTCATCCACAGTTTTACCGACTTTAACCTGCAGATCCCAGCCAACAGGCTCTGGTTTTTTTTTACGGCAGGACTGGCTGTGTCTGCCGCCAATACCGGACTTCGCATTGACAGCCGGCCCACCCGGCTTAAGGTTTTAACTTCCCCGGTGCTAAAAAAAACAGCGCTTGCCTGCATCACTATTATGCTGACAGGGGCGGTTGCTTTTAATTTTTCAAATTTAACGGGCCGATTCTATTTCTACCATATTAAAGAGTTTACTGCCGGCCAGGAAACTCCGGTTGAAACCCTTGAAACGATCCGTAAAATATCCGGGTATGCTGCAAAATTCGATCCTTTTTGTGGAACATATTACAACGCATCTGCCAGTGCGGATCATTTTTTAAACAACACTGAATCTGCATTGAAAAACATGACAAAAGCGGTACAGCTCAATCCCTTGAACAGTTTTTTCTTAAAAAGGGCAGGGCTTTTCATGATCCAGCAGGAAAACAGCAATGCCGCAGACAAGCTGTTAAAGGCAAGTGTCAGCGCAGATATCAGCAATGCAGAAAACAGGCTTCAGTACGGAGTCTGGCTTATATCCCAGAGCAGGACGGATCAGGGGGTTGGCCAGATAAGGCAGGCTGTCTTTCTTGAGCCGGCCATTATGGACCGCGCCCTGACCAACATGTCCGTATTCAGGCTTGGTCATGAAAAAATGAAACAGGCCGTACCTGGACTGCCGGGTCCCATCCTGGACTATGCTGATTTTCTCTATTCCTATGGAAAAAAGGAAGCCGCAGAAGAAACCTATCTCTCAGCCCTTGATTATATTGAAAAACAGGAAAAAATTAAAAAGTGGCAGTATTATAAAATTTTCCGGTTTTTCATGAAAACCAATCAGGTAAAAACCGCTTTAAAAGTAATGCAGCGGGCAGCAGAGGTCCTTCCCTTTGATCCGGACATCAGGATCGTCATCGGAGATATCTATAAAAAAATGGGGGTGATATACCGGGCAGAACAGGCCTATGAACAGGCAATTTTTATTGACCCGGATAATAAAAGGGCAAAAAAACGGCTCACTGATTTAAACCTGTAACTCGGTTATCAGGTTTTTATGGAAGGGCCGAGCGCTGGGGGCGGCGGTATTCAAAAAACTTGATGATCGAGTGTAATCAAGCTAAACAATGGGATGTAATGACAGGCCATGTAACCCAAGCCTGTTTGTCAGTCCGTTATATGCTTTTCTGCGTATTGGGCAAGCACCTCATGTATCCTTGGGGGGGGGGAGATGGCAAAATAATTTTCTGCAATAACATGCCCGATTTCATGGGTCACAACCCTTAATCTGGCATTGTCTGCAGAGTAGAACACTGTGTTGGCTCCGGGAGAGTAAAAGGCGATATAGTTTACCTTTTTTTTGTAAAGCCGCATAAAATGATCCTGCACGCCTTCTGCTGAAGGAGTTATGACTATGAAAAACTTCAGATTATGGGGATACATGTCCAGCACGGTTTCACTTTTTTCAACAATTAAATCAATCTTGTTTTTAACCTCTTCTTCAATGGTATCGTTTTTTTTCCCCTTTAACAGATATTTTAATCTGCCCATATAAAGCTTGTAGTTAAATTTTTTCAAAGTAGAAGGAGAATCATACGTAATGGTTGTATAGCGGGTTTTAATCTCATGGCCAAAGGAAAACCTGACCCCAGGAAAAACCAGCGCAAAAACAGATAAAATCAGTACAATTCTGTATTGTCTCAAAGCCTTGGCCATTATTCATTCTCATATTTATATTCATTAAGAATGGCTAAGTTTTTCTGGTTCATACGTTTTATGGTTTCGATATGCACTCCAATGGATTCTGTATCTTTTTCGTTTTTTGGGTTTTTTTCAAGAAACCGGTCTATCTCTTTTGAGTTGTTTTTTATTTTTGAAATATCATCCCCCAGTTTCTGGTTAAAGGAATTTATTTTTCCTGCAAGCACCTTGCCTTCATCCTTTGTTCTTAGAAAAATTTTCTGGGTGAGATCTTTTCTGATCATGCTGTCAAGGGTTTTTTCAAATCTGAAAAAAGGACCTGCTATTCTGTGAGATAAAAGAAGGACAATAACCATCAGGGAAAAACCGCCTAGGAGTAAAAACAGCCACTGGGCATTGAGAATTTTATTTAAAAGTATGTCCGGTGTTGTTCCAAGTTCCAGGTGATAATTCTCGTATACAATGGAAAGGGTGTTGGAGGAAAAAAAACGCAGAATAAATACAAAAAGAATACTGCCCAGGGCAAGGAGAAGAAAGGCATTAAATAGATATTTCCCCTGGAATTCCTTGTTGATAAAATAGTTTCTCCGTTTAAATTTCTGTTTCATATGATCCTCCGCTTTCCTTGATTGTAAAAAGGTCACCATTAAAAAACTTGAGCATCGCGTATCAGAACTTTAATATCTGCATTTTTTTCAAGATTTTCAAGCCATGTATTGAACATCCCGCTTTTTTTCTGGTGAACCAGAAACTCTCTTGCTTCATTTTCATTTAAAGCAGGTTCACTTTCAGACCCGTTAAAAATACCTGTCAGGGTATAGGTAACCAGACCTTGTTCAGTTTCAACGGGCAAAGACGTCTGTCCCTGTTTCAGGTTGAAAACGATATACTGCAGTTCAGCAGAAAGCTGTTGAAAGGGCATTTTTTTAAGTATGCAGGAGATAAACTTATTGTGCTGAATAGATTTTCTGTCTTTGTAAAGACATTGATTAAATTCAATTTCCTTTCCAGACATGTCAATACATTGTTGAACCATCCGGTCTGAAACCTTGGGGTCAAGGGAATTGAATTTCCTGTCAATGAGAATTTTAACCAGAGACTGTTCATAAAAACTTTCAACAGACCTACGGAAATCTTCTTCTTTATTGATTTTTTCTTTTAATGCTTCCTGGATCAGCAGTTCATTGGTAATAATGGAATTTACAATATCTCCCATATGACTGGTAGGGGCCCGGGCTTCAAGCATTCCATTGAATTCTTTTTCTGATACAATTCTGTCATTTATTATAATGGCTGGTTTTGAAAGGTTCACCTCAAAATCAGATGTTCTGTAAAACACAATAAAGGTTAATACAATTAAAATTCCAAAGATATAAAATATATATTTCATTTAACCCTCCTGTTTCAGGTTAAAAAAGGCTTGTTTTCTTATTAAAATCCGCAGATACCTGTTATTCTTTTTCTGATTTTTCAACAATTTCCCCGGTATTGGGAATTACCTGAACGGCCCGGTCATCGTAAAGTCTGACCATGTCGTAATCCTTTACATTGGTTATTTCAAGGTTTGGGAGATTGTTTTTTTCAAGCCAGTCCTTTATCAGAGAAATCTGCTCATTGTCACTGGCGCGTGCTGTAAAAATCTTTACTTTAACACCGCTTTCCATGAGTTTCTTTAGACGGGCAACCATTTTGGGAACTGGTTTTCCTATTTTTTCAAGGGAAACCAGGGCATCATCCCTTGCCAGGGTGCCGTCAAGATCCATGCCTATCCATGCCTGTCTTTTTTCCCTGGTGCTGTAAGATAAAGGGTTCTGGATGGAATAATTCTCTACGGCCTCTTTTTTGGCCCTGTGTATATAATTTCTTAAAAATTTTACCGGATTCATGATATATTTATAATCTTAATTAAAACACCTGTCAATGTCTCTGTTGACCTGAAAATCGAGTTATCCTCTTTATTGTGAAAAAAAAGGACCCATTTATTTTGAAAAATAAAAACAGATATATCACTTGTTTTCTTTTTGTTTGTTTACTTGTTATGTCAGCTTCAGGCCAGGGATCAAGTGACCAGAAAAACAGTGAAAATATCAGAAAAATCTTTGACAAAGGGGTGAGTGAATTTAAGCAGGGCAGATACCAGAAAGCTGTTGATCTGTTTACAGAAATGATTTTCAAAGGGGTTGAAACCCCTCTTGTCTACAAAAACCGGGGGATCTCCCTTCTATGTCTTAAAGAATTTGATCTGGCCATAAAGGATTTTAAAACAGCAATCCGTTTAAATCAAAATATTGAAGGGCTTTACAACAACCTCGGGTCGGCCTGGCATTACAAAAAAAAATACACCAGAGCCATTGCCTGTTATGACCAGGAAATATCAAACTGGCCAGAAGGGCATACCGCATATTTTAACCGGGCGATCTCCCTTGTGGAACTTGACAGAAAAGAAGAAGCGGTAAAGGATCTTGACAAATGCCTTGACTTAAAACCCGGGTTTAAATCTGCTCTGCTGCTCAAAAATGAAATTCTTGGCAGATCAGGAACTGAGTCAGATATAAAATCAAAAGCAGGTGAAAAACCAGAAACAGATGAACATTCAGAAAAAAATGAAAAACCAGAAGCAGATAAGCATCCAGAAACAGATGAAAAAATAAAAAAAAATAAAAAGCCGTGTCTGGAAACGGAGAAAGCAAAATATACTGTGCAGACAGGTGCCTTTCTCAACCCTGATAATGCAGCATCTTTTAAGGCGGATCTTGTTCAAAAAGGCCTGGAAGCAAAAATTCTAATACTTCATGATGTTAAAAAAAGAAAATGGTATCTGGTGAGAATAGGGGGGTATGAAACAAGGGGTCAGGCTCTAAAATTTCTAGACTGGTTTAACGCACATTATAAAATAAATGCCGTGATCAGGCCTGTTGGAGAGTTCTGAACCCACCCCTCAGAAAATTGGCGCTGAAAAAACAACTGCCGCCCAGATTTATATGAAAGCCATCAGCTGTCAGCCATCAGTACTCAGCTAAAAGCTAACAGCTTTCATGCTTCGTTGTGTCCGCCAGGACATGTGGGTTATACCATTTGGAAGATCCCTAATCCCTGGAAACACCAAATACATGAAGCATCATAATAAAAAGATTGATAAAATCAAGGTAAAGGGTTAACGCTCCCATTATGGCGCCTTTTCTGACCATGGCGCCGCTGGCGTCAACCGGCTGGGTCAGGGCCATGTTTTTCAGTTTCTGGGTGTCATATGCAGTAAGTCCCACAAAAACGACCACGCCGATGTAGGATATGATCATGGTCATGGCGGAACTGCGGATAAACATATTGACCAGTGTAGCCAGAATAATGCCGATAAGCCCCATCATCATGAAACCGCCAAGGGAGGTCAGATCCCGTTTTGTAACCATACCGTATACACTGCAGGCACCAAAGGTAAGCGCACATACAAAAAAAGTGGATACAATAGAGGCACTGGTGTACATGAGAAAAACCACTGAAAGCGTGGCGCCGTTTAAAACAGAATACAAGACAAAAAGACTTGTGGCTGTTGATGCCTTGATTTTCTGAACCCTGGCACTGAGAAAAAAGACAAGCGCGAGTTCACCGATGATCAGCCCGAAAAAGACCAGCTGGTTTCCCAATATGATGCGCAGCATTGTTTCGCTGTTGGAAACATAAAGGGACGTAAATGCAGTCAAAAGAAGACCGACTGCCATCCAGTTGTATACGCTTTTAATAAAGGAATTCACCTTTACCAGAGACTTTGTACTGTCAAAGGCAGATGACATGTTCATGTTTAAATCCTCCTGAAATTTTTACCTGTAAATGTTACCTGTAATTTTTTACTTGATTAATCTTGATGATAAGGGATCTTTTGAAAAATAATCAACGCATCACGGTATATTATTTTTTTTCAGATCCCTAAGCAGATGCCCGTTCTGTATTTTTTGTTAAATATAACACATTGTATTTTGTTTTCAAGATTAATCGTGATCCTTGATGTGTTTTTAATCATTGAGAACCAAAATCCTCGAAAACCAAATACCATTGCCAGAGAAGCTGTTTTATCTGCGGAATTAAAAGTTTACATAATATATATTATCGGACTCTTATTTTAAGCTCCTTATTTTAAGCTCTTTTATAAAGATAAATTGCAGATTCCAATTTTATCTGCTTTCTGCTATAGAACTACTTTATATTTTTATAAATAAAGGAGCGGTCAGCTTTGGGACAGATATATACGGTTTCCCGTCTTACATCAGAACTTAAAAATTTAATTGAGGAGCACTATCCCTTTGTCTGGATAACCGGTGAAATATCCAATTTTTTTACCCCGGCCTCGGGTCATGCTTATTTTTCTCTTAAGGACGACGGAGCTGTGATTTCAGCAGTAATGTTTAAAAATCAGAAAAGCCGTCTTAAATTCAGCCTGGAAAGCGGCATGAAAATTACCGGGATGGGAAGGCTTTCCCTGTATGAACCCCGGGGAGCCTACCAGATTATTTTTGAGCATATCGAACCTAAGGGAGCCGGTGCCCTGCAGGCAGCCTTTGAGCAGCTGAAAACAAAGCTTTCCCAGGAAGGTTTGTTTGACAAAGATAAAAAAAAACCGATTCCCTTTCTGCCTTCAAAAATATCGGTTATTACTTCCGGCACAGGTGCTGCTGTCAGGGATATTATCACCGTGTCCCGGCGCAGGTTCACCGGTGTTCAACTTGAGATTGTTCCTGTAACCGTACAGGGACAGGGAGCTGAAGCAGAGGTGTCCGAAGCCATTAACCTGGTTAATGGCATGGCCACCTCAGATCTCATCATTGTCGCCCGGGGTGGTGGTTCCCTTGAAGATCTGGCGGCCTTTAATTCTGAATCCATTGCCAGAGCGGTTTTTAATTCAAAGATTCCAGTTGTTTCAGCTGTGGGCCATGAAACAGATTTTACCATCTGTGATTTTACAGCAGATCTCCGGGCGCCCACCCCTTCTGCTGCAGCCGAACTTGCCCTGCCTGACAAAGCCAACCTTGAAAAAAATCTTACATGGCTGAATCTGGCCCTTTGTGAGGGGCTGTCAAAACATATTGTTGTTTCAAGAAAAAAGATTTCAGATTTAAAATCAAGGCTTAAAGACCCTTCACGCATAATTGATGATATGCGTTTCAGGCTTGAAGATCTGGAAACAAGAATGCACAATCAGTTCAGAAAAAATCTGATTTCTAAAAAAGAGAAGCTTGACTGGTTTTCCAATGCGTTGTATGCAGGTAATCCAGTCAATACTATTTTTATTTTAAAAGAAAACTGTGAGAATTTATTGAGCAGACTCCAAACAGGCATGGATGCGGTTTTAAAACAGAACCAGGCAAAGAGAAAAGAAGTGTCTGCACGGTTGAAAGCGTTAAGTCCCATGGCTGTGCTTGAAAGAGGTTACAGCATAACAATGGGATATACAGACAAAAAGATTATAACCAGCGCATGCAATAATAAAAAAGGTGACATGGTCGAGGTCCTCCTTGCCAGGGGAAAACTTCTGTGTCAGGTGGAAAAATCCAATGGCAGCAAAAAAAACATTTGAAGAGGCAATGGCCCAGCTGGAAGAAATTGTCAAGGAACTTGAATCAGGACAGCTTCCCCTTGAAAAGGCGATTAAAAAATTTGAGCAGGGAATGAAATACGCCAATTTCTGTTTTGACAAACTTGATGAAACCGAAAAAAGAATAAAAGTTTTGTTAAAAGACAATCAAGGGAACATTAAAGAAAATTTTTTTGAAAATGAATAATACCCCGGAACGGGAAGTCTTTATACTTTCTGACTATTTAAAGCAAAAAAGAGATGTTATTGATGCTCATCTTGAAAAAATTTTAAAAGCCTGCGATCCCACCCGCGAGCTTACCCGGGCCATGACCCATTCCCTCATGGCCGGCGGCAAAAGAATAAGACCTGTCCTGGCAATGGCAGCGGCAGAGGCCGTTGGAGACCCTGACGGATTTATTGCCCTGCCCTCTGCCTGCGCAATTGAGATGATACACACCTATTCCCTTATCCATGATGATCTTCCTGCCATGGACAACGATGATATGAGAAGGGGAAAACCCACGTGCCATAAAGCCTTTTCCGAAGCTACTGCCATTCTTGCAGGAGATGCCCTTTTAACCCATGCCTTTCATGTGCTGACCACCCCGGAAAACTATTTTAAAATTTTTCCGGAAAAATCTGCTCTGTTCAGTATCACAGGTATTCTTTCCCAGGCAGCCGGGGTCAACGGCATGGTGGAAGGACAAATGATGGACATGCTTTCCTTTTCCGACAAAACCTGTCAATCACAAGGCGTTTCAGGTCAACGGGCATCATTAACAGAACAGGTCTCTTCTGAATCTCAGCTTGACTGTCTTAAAACCACCCATATGCTCAAAACTGGAAAAATGATCATGGCAAGCCTGAAAGCCGGTTCAGTGTCTGCAGGGGGTGATCAGGCCCAATGCACCTGTCTGACCCTTTATGCAGAAAAAATCGGGCTGGCCTTTCAGGTCACCGATGACATCCTCAATGTTGAAGGAGATCCTGTTGTGATGGGAAAAGCCTGCGGATCAGATGCCCTGAATGATAAAATGACCTATCCTGCCCTGCTGGGGCTTGAGGCATCAAAGGACTATGCAGGACAGCTGATTAACGAGGCAAAGCATGCCTTAAGCGGATTTGATGAAAAAAGAGTGCTGCCGCTGCATTTTATTGCAGACTATATTTTGACAAGGAGTCGTTAAAGGGATTAACAAGGGAGATTAAGTTTGAAGTTGCTTGCAGATATCAAAAACGGGGATGACCTGAAACAGCTTTCCAGGCAGCAGCTGCCTCTGCTGGCAGAGGAAATCCGACAGAGAATCATCTCAGTTGTTTCAAAGAACGGTGGCCACCTGGCATCCAGTCTTGGTGCGGTTGAACTTACCATAGCCATTCACTATGTGTTTTCTCTGCCTGAAGATACCCTGATCTGGGATGTGGGACACCAGGCCTATGCCCATAAACTATTGACAGGCAGGGAAAAAGATTTTGACACCTTAAGAACCTTTAAGGGGCTTACCGGGTTTACCAAAATGAGTGAAAATCCCTGTGACGGGTTTACTGTGGGACACAGCAGCACCTCCATTTCAGCGGGACTGGGCATTTGCACAGCCAAATTTCTGAAAAACGAGTCCTCAAAAGTGATCTCAGTCATTGGCGACGGATCTCTCACAGCGGGGCTTGCCTATGAAGGACTGAATCAGGCGGGAGATTCGGCAAAGGATCTTATTGTTATTCTCAATGACAATGACATGTCCATTTCCCCCAACGTTGGGGCATTGTCCTCTTTTTTAAGCAGAAAACTGTCGGCAAAATATCTCCAGAACCTGAAAAAGGAAGTGGGATCCTTTTTAAAATCACTTCCCGGCATAGGGGACGATGTATACAGGATAGCCAAACGCTCGGAAGATTCCTTTAAGACCTTTATAACACCTGGTATGCTGTTTGAGGCCTTTAATTTTGACTATTTCGGTCCCATAGACGGTCATCGCCTCAACCACCTCATTGACATACTGATAAACATAAAAAAGCATGATGAGCCAGTCCTTCTTCATGTAACAACCAAAAAAGGAAAAGGATATACACCTGCTGAAAAAAACCCGGTTTATTTTCATGGTGTGGGATGTTTTGATGTGCCTTCGGGAAATTGTGTAAAGAAAAAAAACACCCCCCCCTCATATACTGATATTTTTGGCAGAACCATGGTCAAACTGGCCAAAGGCGATAGAGATATTGTTGCAGTGACCGCAGCCATGCCCGAGGGAACGGGTCTGGTTGAATTTTCAAAATTATTTCCTGACCGTTTTTTTGATGTGGGCATTGCAGAGCAGCACGCTGTTACCTTTGCCGCCGGACTTGCATGCCGGGGGATAAAGCCTGTTGTGGCCATTTATTCCACATTCATGCAGAGGGCCTATGATCAGATTCTCCATGACGTCTGCCTGGAATCCCTTGGCGTGGTCTTTGCCATGGACCGGGGGGGGGTTGTGGGAGAAGACGGGCCCACCCACCACGGGCTTTTTGATTTTGCCTTTTTAAGAAGCATTCCAAATATGACAGTGATGGCACCCAAAGATGAAAATGAACTGGCCCGGATGCTTAAAACCGCATTGGATTATCCCGGGCCCATTGCCCTTCGCTACCCCAGAGGTAAGGGAATCGGTGTTGATATTGATGATGTCCCCCTCTCTTTGCCCATTGGAAAAGGTGAACTGCTCTGCAGCGGGGACGACCTTGTGATTATTGCCATAGGCAGATGTGTCCAGGAGGCCCTTGACGCAGCAGCGCAGCTTAAAGAAAAAAATATTTCAACCGGGGTCATCAATGCCAGATTTGTTAAACCCCTTGACAGAGAACTGATACTTGAGCATGCTGAAAAAACAGGGGCGGTTATCACAGCGGAAGAACATGTGCTGGACGGGGGATTTGGAAGTGCTGTGCTTGAACTTCTGGCAGACACGCAACATTTCAAATACAGGGTAAAACGGGTGGGTATAAAGGACTGCTTTGTGGAGCACGGCCCCCAGAAAATTTTAAGGAAAACCTATGAAGTAGATGCTTCTGCCATTGTAAAGGCAGCTGAGGAGTTGGGGGGTTTTGAAGAAAAAGGATAAAATACGGCTTGATATTCTTCTGTTTCAACAGGGGCTTGTGTTGTCAAGAAAACGGGCAGCTGCCCTTATAATGGCAGGCAAGGTAATGGTTGACACTGTCTGCTGTGACAAGCCGGGGACAAAAATTTCCCCGGAATCGGTTATCACCTTAAAAGAAAAAGATCATCCTTTTGTGTCCCGGGGGGGGCTGAAACTTGAAAAGGCCTTGAAAACACTGTCCTTTGATGTTACAGATCTTGTCTGTCTTGACATTGGAGCGTCTACTGGGGGATTTACCGACTGCCTGCTCCAGAACGGTGCCAAAAAAGTATATGCCGTTGATGTGGGATACGGGCAGATGGCCTGGAAACTGAGGCAGGACAAACGGGTGAAACCTATTGAGCGGACCAATATCCGTTACATGAATTTTGAGGCAGTCAACGAGCAGGTGGATCTGGTTACCATTGACACCTCATTTATCTCATTGAAAACCGTGATACCTGCGGCTGAAAAATTCATGAGAAACAAAACCAGGATACTGGCACTTGTAAAACCTCAGTTTGAGGCAGGAAAAGAGCATATCGGCAAGGGCGGAGTTGTTCATGATCCTGAAATAAGACAAGCTGTTCTGGCGGATATCAAAGACTTTTTTAAACAAAAAGGGTATGGAGCAGGTGAAGTCGTCCCTTCACCGGTTCCCGGACCCAAAGGCAACAGGGAATTTATCATTTCTTTGATATACAACATGTAAAATATAAATTATCAGGAAAAGGAGATGTAATGATTGAAAAAATTAAAACAATGAGAAATGTTGCTTTGGCAGGCCATGGGGGTGCGGGTAAAACTTCTCTGGCTGAAGCTGTCCTCTATCACACCGGCGTTGTAAAACGTTTTGGAAAGATTGAAGAGGGAAACACGGCCATGGATTTTCAGCCGGAAGAAGTTAAAAAACAGCAAAGCGTCAGCACTTCCTTTTATAAATACCCATGGAAAAAACATGCTGTTACCCTGATGGATACCCCTGGCGATCAGAACTTTTTTTCATCGGCTAAAACATGTATTCCTGTTGCAGACAGCGTCATTATTGTGATTGACGGTATTGACGGGCCCAGCGCCATGACCGAGGAGGCTGAGGCCTGTGTACTTGACAGCAGACTGCCCTCCATTGTTTTTATCAATAAGCTTGACAAGGAAAGAGCAGATTTTCAGAGTGCCGTGGAAAAATGCACGGCATCCTTAAAAAAGAAAACAGTCATTGCTCAGCTCCCCATTGGAAAAGAAGATCAGTTTAAAGGCATTGTGGACCTGATTTCAGGAAAAGCCTGGATCTATGATGAAAACAACAAAGCAAAGGCCGCAGATATTCCCGGGGATATGGCAGAAGAAGTGGAAGCGGCCAAAGAGGCGTTTATAGAAAATATTGCAGAACTCAATGATGATCTTCTAGAACGCTACCTTGAAGGAGAATCCATTGACGTGGAAGATCTTAAGGAAACCTTTAAGCAGGGAGTGATTACTGGTGAGTTTTCACCGGTACTCTGCGGTTCCGCCCTTAAGCTGACAGGGATTGAATCTCTTCTGGATTTTATAAATGAATATATGCCCTCTCCGGATGAAAGAGGATCCTGGACTGGAACAGAAGAATCCGGTGAATCCATTGATATTGCGCCTGACCCGGACGGCCCCTTTTACGGACTTGTCTTTAATACCATTGTTGACCCCTATGCCGGGAGGCTCTCCCTGTTCAGAATTATTTCAGGTAAACTTGAAAAGGAAGGTACTTTTACCAATGTCAACAAAGACACAAAGGAGCGGTTTACCCAGCTGCTGGAGATAGCGGGCAAGGAACAGAAACCCATTGATTCTGCTCTCTGCGGGGCCATTGTTGCGGTATCAAAACTAAAGGAGACCTTTACAGGGGATACTATCAGCAATGATAAGCTTATAACATTTAAAGCCCCTGAGCCCATGCCGCCTGTGATATCCTTTGCTGTTTCAGCTCAGAAAAAGGGAGAAGAAGACAAAATCCACAATGCCCTGAGAAAAATCATGGAAGAGGATACCGGACTTGCTTTAAAACGGGAAGCTGAAACAAAGCAGACCATTCTTTCCGGCCGGGGACTTGTACACATTGAAACCATAATTGAAAAAATAAAAAGAAAATTTAATGTGGAAATGGCGCTCAGCACCCCTAAAATACCCTATAGAGAAACCTTTAAGAAAAAAATAAGGGTCCAGGGAAGACATAAAAAGCAGTCCGGCGGCCATGGACAATTTGGTGACTGCTGGATCACCCTGGAACCCCAGCCAAGGGGGAAAGGATTTGAGTTTGTTGATAAAATTGTCGGGGGTTCCATTCCTAAAACCTATATTCCAGCAGTTGAAAAAGGCGTGGTAGAAGCGGCCCAGTATGGTGTTCTGGCAGGTTTTCCATGTGTTGATTACAAGATAACGCTGGATGACGGAAGTTACCATTCCGTGGATTCCTCGGAAATGGCTTTTAAAATGGCCGGCTCCCTGGCCTTTAAAAAAGCAGCCGCTGATGCGGGCCCGGTTCTGCTGGAACCTGTGATGAAAATCTCAATTATGGTGCCAGACGAGTATACAGGTGATATAATGGGGGACCTGAATTCCAGAAGAGGAAGGGTTCTCGGCATGGACAGCCTGGGTGAGAAACAGATTGTCAATGCCCACGTTCCCATGGCTGAAATTTTAAGGTATGCACCGGATTTAAGATCAATGACTGGTGGGCGGGGCACGTTTACCATGGAATTTGATCATTATGAAGAAGTGCCTCCGGATCTTTCTCCAAAAGTCATTGAAAAGGTAAAGGCTGAGCAGGAAGAAGAATAAATCCATGAACATAGAAGAAGATCAGGCGTTCTGTCCTGCCGGGCATTAAAGAGATCAGGCTGTTCAAGGACATCCTGGACTGCAGGGGTTGATTTTCAGCCTGGCAGGGCAAAAAATACTCTGACCTTCTTGTTTTGTGGCAGTTAAATAAAAAAATACAGGGAGGTAAATTATGGGCAGTAAAATCAAAAAACATGTCATTATAGCAGTTTTAGCGCTTGTTATGATTATTTCCAGTTCAGCATCTGCAATGGCCGAAAAGGATTTCAATCAACCCAGCTATCCCAGCATGGTGGCGGACCTGCTGGTCATCCGGCCGTTAAGTCTTGTTTCCACAGCTTTTGGTTCTGTTATTTTCCTGGGCGCCCTGCCCTTTAATATCCATTCCAGGGAACGCTGTGAAAAAGCAGAAAAAATATTGATAAAAGAGCCGGCTGCCTATACGTTTACGCGGCCCCTTGGCAGTTTTAAATAATTTTTCCCCTGGTTGCCGGAAAAATCACACAGTTTTTTATTGTCCGCCTGGCTAAATGACGGATCAGGGCGGCAGTAATACAGCATAAATGCTGTATCTGCCTGCTTTGTCTAAATTAACCGGTTATCAGGTCCAGTACTTTTCTGTACTGCCTTGACGTATAATCAACAACATCCTCTGGCAGAACAGGACCCGGGGCTTTTTTATTCCATCCTGAGGAAGAAAGCCAGTCTCTTATATACTGCTTGTCATAGCTTTTCTGGGAACCGCCCGGTGCATAGTCTGATCTGGGCCAGAACCGGGAGGAATCCGGCGTCAGCACCTCGTCTATTAAAATAATCTCATCATTGAAAATACCAAATTCAAATTTTGTATCAGCAATGATAATGCCTTTTTCAAGGGCTTTTTCAGATCCTTTTAAATAGATCTCAATACTTAATTCCCTGATTTTTTCCGCCCTTTCCCTTCCAAGAATATTGACTGTTTCATTAAAATCAATGTTTATGTCATGATCTCCCACATCAGCCTTTGTTGAGGGCGTATAAAGAGGCGGATCAAGTCTGTCTGATTCTTTCAGTCCCGGGGGCAGTTCAATGCCGCAGACCCTGCCGGTGCTTTGATAATCCTTCCACCCTGAACCAGAAATATAGCCACGGACAATGCATTCAACAGGAAGCGGCGCTGCTTTTTTTACAAGAAGGCTTCTTCCCTCAAGGATATCTGCGTATTTCTGACACGGTTCCGGGAATTCTTCAACTTTGTGGGCAATAATATGATTGTCTACCAGATTTTCCATCTGCTTAAACCAGAACATAGAAATTTGCGTCAGCACCCTGCCCTTGCCGGGAATCCCGTCGGGCAGGACCACATCAAAGGCGGACAGCCTGTCAGTTGTTACCATTAAAAGGGAATCCCCCATATCGTATATATCCCTTACCTTTCCTTTTCTGACCAGTTCAAGATCTTTAAACTCTGTTTTTAAAACCGGTTTTTCCATTTTTATCTCCCTGTATTTTCCATGATTGTTTATTTGTTCCTTATTTATACCGGATATTCATGCTCAAAATCTCAGTTTTTAAAAATTTAAATGAAAAAAAATGTAAATTTTTGAATTCTTTCATCTTTTGTTTTGCCCGCCATGGTATGGCTGTCAGCACAATACCACAGTTTTTTCTGTTTTCAAATTTAAACCTGTTTGTTTTTTTTATATGAAATTCACTGTGATAAACCGTTACAGGAGATGTCCATTTTTCGCTCATATAAAATTAATAAATCTCTTTACAAAAAAGATTTAAATGGTATAGGTTGTTCTATATTCATAACTTTTTTATGAATCAGAAACATTATTTAATGTAACTGAAACGGCGAAGCTGTGATTTTAAACAAATGAATACAGCTTTACACCTCAGTCAAATCAACACATCCTTTCCTGAAAATTAGCTGTAGCAGATTTTTTGTTTTTTTCCTGAACATCAGACAACAATAAAGGAGAAACAAATGAAAGAAAAAAATCTTCACCTGGAAATGTCCAGAAGTGCTTTAATGCATTTTGCCATGCGCATTGCAGCGTATACCCTGTTCATATTCTTTTTTACAATTTCACTGCCCTTTCTGGTTCAGCATTGTGACATCTCAGTCTTTAAAGAAAACGGGCCTATTGAATGGCTGCAGTTTTTTTTGCTTTTCTGCACCACTTCCATATTCCTGGCAGGCGCATTGAAATTTCCCGATTTCAGGGAGATGTTTCTTTTCTGGGCCTGTTTTTCTGCTTTTGCAGCAGTTCGCGAGATGGACAAACTGCTGGATGAACTGATCCCCTGGATTGGCTGGAAAATCGGGTTTATTTTTGCTGTATACATTGTGATTCTAATTATTACAGACAAACATAAAATCAAAGATCAGATTGCCCAGTTTCTTTTATCCCATGCACTGGATATTGTTTGGGCAGGCTTTTTAATAGCTGTTCCCGTGGCTCAATTACTTGGACACGGCCTGTTTCTGGAATCCATTTTAGGGGATGACTATAATCGTTCATACAAGAGAGTTATAGAAGAGAGCGGAGAAACCATAGGTTATTTCCTGCTTTTGGTCGGCAGTGCAGAGTTCATATTCCTTATGAAGGAGGCGCGGTTCACTCACCAGAAACAACCGGATCCTATGATAATAACCCGTCAATTGGATCACTCTAAAGGATCAGTCTGATTTTTTATATGCAGCCTGTGTAATCCCGTACAATCCCACCCCTTGTTAAAACACCAATTGTCACAGGAAATCTGGATTTGGAATATCCCTTGACAGCTGATTTTCCATTTGTTATTAAAATTCAAGTTAGTTTAAACTAAGATTGTGCTGTTCTTGTAAAACTGATTTTTAGACTATCAATCCAGACTCCTGTCACTCTTTTTAATCAAATTAAAAAATGGCACAGCCTGAAAAAACAGCACAAACATAATTTTATGTGCAAAATATTAAAATTTACTAAATACCATCTGGCGTTTACCTTAATATTGGAGTTTTCACATGGATACATCAGAAAATGAAACCAATCAACTGAAAGCTGTCCAGGAAATGGTACAGTGCTGTATTCAGTGCGGGACATGCTCCGGGTCATGCCCCAATGAATTTGCCATGGACTTTACTCCCCGTCATTTATGGCAGATGGTTTTATCGGGTGATACGAATACTATCTTTCAAAGCAAAACATTTTCACTTTGTTCAGCCTGCTACTATTGTACCCTGAGATGCCCCAGGGGACTCCCATTGACAGAGGCCATGTCAGCTCTCAAACAGATAGCCTCCCGTGAGAATATTAAAAAATACAGATCAAGCAGTTTATTTTATAAAAAATTCATGGAAAGCGTTCGACGTCACGGCAGGGTCAGGGAAACAGAGTTTATGACGTTGTATTTTTCTGCCATGAAACACCCTTTTCTGCCACTTCGCTTTGCTCCCCTGGGAACAAAATTGTTAATGAAAAAAAAGATATCAATGGAGCTGCCTTCAAAGGGAACCAGAAAGCTTGACGCGCTTATTAAAAAAGTAGAAAAGCTGGAGGATGAGGCATGAAATATCAATACTATCCCGGCTGTTCCCTTGAAGGTACAGCCATAGAGTATAACATCGCCACCCAGGCCTTTATGAAAACCATGGGACATAAAATTTATGAAATTGAGGACTGGACCTGCTGCGGTGCAAGCGCTGCAGAATCAATAAGCAGCCTGCTCTCCCTTGCCCTTCCGGCACGGGTTCTGGCCCTTGCTGAAAAACAGGAAAAGATCAAGGACATACTGGTCCCCTGCAGCGCCTGTTATTTGAATTTAAAAAAAGTGGAGGTTAAGATTCAGTCAGAGCCGGGGCTCCTTGAAAAACTGAACTCCCTTTTTGAAGATGAGGAAATCAGTCTCAAAGGCAGTGTCAAGGTCCGGCATCTCCTGGATGTCATTTCAACAGATATGGGTCCGGCACAAATTGCCGCCCGCGTAAAAGAAAAATTTGAAAATCTATCCATTGCTCCCTATTATGGATGTCAGTGCCTCCGGCCCTATGCGGTATTTGACAACCCGGAAGCTCCATTTTCCATGGAACCCGTTCTCAAGGCAGTTGGAGCGGAGATACACCCCTGGGATATGGGCGGAAAATGCTGCGGGGCGTCCCATATGAATACAAAAATGGACGTTGCGCTGGAATTGGTCGGTGCCATTTTAAAAGGCGCAAAAGGCGCAGATGCCATTGTTACGGTATGCCCCATGTGCCAGATGAATCTTGAAGCATACCAGAAAAAAATATCCCGCCTGCAGGGTGAAGATCTCAATATTTCCATTCTCTACCTCCCCCAGCTGCTGTGCCTGGCCCTTGGACTTTCAGAAAAAGACGTCGGACTGGATAAAAACCTGTCGATCACTGCCGGGTTCCGTAAAAAAGCAGGGTTAATGTAAACTTCAACCAATGGAACAGCAGGGGAAAACAATGATTAACACAAGTATCAGACCAAGCCTTTTTCAGGAGGGTTGTCATGCATGAACGAATCGGGTTCTATATATGTCACTGCGGGATTAATATTTCCTACAGGATCAGAGTGGAAGAAGTCGCAGAATATGCAGCAACATTACCCGGTGTTGCTGTGTCCCGCGACTATCTTTTCATGTGCTCTGATCCTGGACAGGAACTCATAGAAAACGATATTAAAGCGTATAATCTGAACCGTGTGGTTGTGGCGTCCTGTTCTCCGAGAATGCACGAAAAAACATTCCGCGGTGCCTGCCAGAGGGCCGGACTGAATCCTTATAATGCCTTTCATATGGTCTGTGTCCGGGAACACGCGTCATGGGTTACTGAAAGTGAAGACGAGGCAACGGCAAAGGCAAAGGTGCTGGCCAGTGCAGGTATTAAACGGGTTGTTTTTCAGGACCCGCTTATTCCCAGCAGGTTCAAGGTGAATTCAAAGACCGTGGTGGTTGGCGGCGGAATTGCAGGTATGCAGGCAGCCCTTGATATTGCCGCATCCGGATTTAAAGCCTGTCTGGTGGAAAAGGCGCCCACCATCGGCGGTCATATGCTTCAATATGACAAAACCTTTCCCACCCTGGACTGCGCGGCATGTATTGGAACCCCCAAAATGGTTGAAGTCGGCCAGAGCCCCAACATTGATCTTTTAACCTATAGTGAAGTTGAAAATGTCAGCGGATTTATCGGCAATTTCAAAATCACTGTGAATCACAAGGCAAGATATGTAAAAAGCAACTGCACCGGCTGCGGGGAATGTGCCAAGGTCTGCCCGGTGGAACTTCCCAATGAATGGGATGAAAACACCAAGATGCGAAAAGCCATTTATATCCCCTTTCCCCAGGCTGTACCGGTCAGATATGTGATTGATAAACGATCCACCCCGCCGTGTAAACTGGCCTGCCCGGCCGGAACCAATGTCCAGGGATATGTACAGATGGTAAAAGTCGGCAATTACCAGCAGGCGCTGAATCTCATGATGGAACGTCTGCCTCTGCCCGGCGTCCTTGGCCGGGTATGCCCCCATCCCTGTGAATATGAATGCAGAAGGGCTCAGATCGATGCCCCTGTAGCCATAAGGGATTTAAAACGATTTGCTGCAGATCATGCAAACCTTGAGGATGTCCCCCTGCCCCAGGTACCGGAGATTGACCAGAAAATAGCGGTGATCGGCTCAGGGCCGGCAGGCCTTACCGTGGCCTATTATCTCAGGCGGAAAGGGTATCAGGTCAGTATGTTTGAATCCATGGAAAAACCCGGGGGGATGCTGAGGAGCGGCATTCCCGACTACAGGCTTCCACCGGCCATTCTGGACCGGGAAATTGAGCATATTCTCTCCACCGGCATTGCTCTGGAGACCAATATGAAATTTGGCCTGGACTTCAGCCTCAAGGATTTAAGGGAAAAGGGGTTTCAGGCGATTTTCATGGGTATCGGCGCCCATGTACCCATTAAACTCAATATTGAAAATGAAGAGGCAGAAGGGGTTATAGATGCGGTCCCCTTTCTTTACAGGGAAAACATGCTGAACGACCGGACCACTGGCAGACAGGTGGTTGTGATCGGCGGCGGCAATGTGGCCATGGATGCCGCCCGGGTGGCGCTGAGATCAGGCGCAGAAAAGGTGTCTGTGGTGTACAGAAGAACCCGTCAGGAAATGCCGGCTGAAGAAGAAGAAATTCAAGGGGCCATGGATGAGGGCATTGAATTTGTCAATCTTACCGGCCCCAAAAAAGTGGTGGTTGAAAACGGCCGGGTCTGCGGGCTTGAATGTATTAAAAACGAACTTGGTCCTGCGGATAACAGCGGGAGAAGGCGGCCTGTTCCTGTTGTGGGCAGCGAATATGTTCTGGAATGTGATATGATTATTCCAGCCATTGGTCAGAAAGTTGATCTTAAACCGGTTTTAAAAGAAGCAGGCTTTGAAACCACTGCCTGGGGCACCCTTTCTGTTAATCATACCACCATGCAGACATCTGTTCCCGGAGTGTTTGCCGCAGGCGACGCTTTAACCGGTCCAGCCACAGTTGTTGAGGCAATTGCCGGCGGTCACAGGGCAGTAACCGCCATTGAACGGTATTTAAACCATGAGATGGACTTGTTTGAGCAGGAAAACCAGGATCGAAAAACGGCAGCGGAAGAAAAAAATTATGTTCCCATACCTGCCAATGCCCCCAGGGTTCATCGGGAAAAACCCGTTCTTTTTGAAACAGCGGCCAGACGAAACTCCTTTGAAGAAGTGGATCTGGGTCTGGATGAGGTGGCCGCACAAAAGGAAGCGGCCCGGTGTATCAACTGCGGAGGGTGCTGTGAATGCCGGCTCTGTGTGGAACAATGCAGGGCCATGGCCATTGACCATGACGATACAGACCGTCAGGAAGTGATTGATGCAGGGTCCATAATAATTGCAACAGGCTTTGATGCCCTTGATCCCACCCCCATCACCCAGTTTGGTTACGGAAGATACCCCAATGTGTTTACCAACCTTGAATTTGAACGCCTGTCCAATGCCACCGGTCCCACATCAGGCAGGCTTTTGAAAAGAGATCTGACAGATCCCATGGTATTTACCGAGCCACCGGCAAGCGTTGCCATTCTCCACTGCATCGGCAGCAGAGATGTCAATTATCACGAATACTGCTCCCGGACCTGCTGTATGTACGCCCTGAAATATGCCCATCTGCTCAAGGACAAATGCGGACATGAAACAGAGATCTACAATTTTTATATTGACATGCGCTGCTTTGGCAAAGGGTATGAAGAATTTTACAATCGGGTTCAGTCAGAAGGGGTGCACATGATACGGGGAAAAGCCTCCCAGGTCACCCAGGAGGACAGCGGTCTTCTGGTGGTTAAGGCCGAGGATACCCTGCTTGGCAAGATTGTTCACGTGCCTGTGGAAATGGTTATCCTGTGCACGGCAATGGAGCCCAGAGCTGATGTAAATAAGATTGCACGCACCTTCAGCATCACAACGGACAAGGATGGTTTTTTCCAGGAAGAACATCCCAAACTTGCACCGGTGTCCACGCCCTCCAGCGGGGTTTTCCTTGCCGGGGCCTGCCAGGGGCCCAAGGATATTCCCGATTCTGTTGCCCAGGCAAAGGGAGCTGCAGCAGAATGCCTGGCCCTGAGTGCAAAGGGAGAGGTGGAAGTCCCGCCCATGACCTCTTTTATTGACCCGGACATCTGCGTGGGCTGCAAGGTCTGTATTGGACTCTGTCCCTATTCAGCCATTGAATTTGATGAATTTAAAAACGTCTCGGTTGTAAACAATGCGGTATGCAAGGGATGCGGCAGCTGCGCAGGTCACTGCCCCAGCGGAGCGGCAAAAATACGGCATTTTACAGACAAACAGATTTTTGCAGAAATTGACGGTTTATTATTGAATTAGGAGTAATGATATGAGCAGGTATGAACCAAAAATAGTGGGTTTTTTTTGTAATTGGTGCACCTATACTGCTGCAGATCTGGCAGGAACATCGAGACTGTCCTATCCAGCCAACATTAAAATTATCAGAATGATGTGCAGCGGCATGGTGGACCCCAAATATGTAATCAAAGCATTTCTGAACGGGGCAGACGGAGTGCTCATCGGGGGATGCTGGCCTGGAGACTGCCACTATATAAACGGCAATTTAAAGGCAAGAAGACGGGTTGCCATGCTGACAGAAATTCTCAAAGCCTACGGCATAGAAGAAGAGCGCTTCTGGCTTCGGTGGATCGCGGCAAGTGAAGGGAATATGCTTCAGGAAGTGGTAGAGGAGATGACGGAAAAGCTTAAGGAACTTGGCCCGGGGCAGCTGAACAGAGAAAAAATGGCAGGCTGAAAAACGGAGAAGATACAAATGGCAAATTTTAAAAAATTGCCTTTTAGCAAAGGCGAATTGAACACGAAACTGGCAGATTTTTTCAAAGACATGCTTGAAAAAAAAACCGTGGATGCCCTGCTTGCTCCCATGGTACAGCCCAAAAAAGGCGTAATGCAGACCCTTGTAACAGAACCTTCCCATGTGGAATCAATTGATATCTTTGCGCCGGTAGTGCCTGTTAACGCAGCAAAGCTTGCATCTTCCCTTACATCAAATCCTTCGGGCAGAAAAGTGGCCATGGTGCTGAGATCCTGTGAAATCAGGGCACTGATTGAGCTTGTCAAGTTAAAGCAGGCCAATCTTGAAGATGTTCTGCTCATCGGCATGGACTGCCTGGGGAGGTATGAAAACCAGGACTTTTTCAAATTCCAGGAACAAGGCAACACATCTGAAGATTTTATAGAAAACGCCCTGGCCGGCAATACTGCTTTCAATGATACAGATGTTTCCCCCGCATGTAAGATCTGTGAATTTCCTGTGGCCGACAATGTTGATTTAAGGCTGTGTATCATCGGGACAGGCAGCAGTGAACTTTTGATAGAAGGCCTGACCCAAAAAGGAGAAAAAGCCCTTGATTCTTCGGACCTTTCCAATGCCGGCGCTCCCAAAGAAAGACAGAGTGCTGTTCAAAAACTGACTGAGGCACGTATAAACGCCCGCGACCAGATGTTTAAGGAACACAGGGAAACCGTCAACAGTATCGATGCTCTGGAAAATGAATTTGCAAAATGCATTAATTGTTATAACTGCAGAGTGGCCTGCCCGGTATGCTATTGCAAGGAATGCGTGTTTGTGACCGACACCTTCCGCCACAACGGGGATCAGTACATGTCATGGGCGGACAGCAAAGGAACCTTGAAAATGCCGGCAGACACCCTTTTCTTCCATTTAACCCGCATGGCCCATATCGGCCTTTTCTGCGTTGGCTGCGGCCAGTGCAGCAGTGCTTGCCCCAATGATATAAATTTAATGCCCATTTTCAGAACCATCGCCCAGAAAACCCAGGACAGATTTGATTACCAGGCAGGCAGGTCTGTTGATGAACCCCAGCCCCTTGCTGTATTTCACGATGATGAATTTATAGAGGTAACCGGGCAGGTTAAATAGTGTTTGAACGAAAACGCACCCATCTGCTACGTTGCTGCAAAAATTTGCCAAATTATATAATCGGGCCTCATGTACCTGAGTACACTCCGGTTTCAAATGTTTTTGCGCCTTGCAGCTGGGCACGTTTTCATCCAAACACGGGGCTTTCGTTCAGACAATAAATAGGAGTTTATATTATGGCAGAAAAAAAGCAGACAGGTACCGTTCTTATCGCAGGCGCCGGGATATCCGGTATCCGGGCAGCCATTGAGCTCGCAGAAACCGGATACAGGGTAATTCTGATTGACTCATCTCCACAGATTGGCGGAATCCTTGCCAAATTAGACAATCAATTCCCAACCGACCATTGCGGCATATGCAGAATGCTTCCCATGATCGGCCGGGAGTATGCGTCCCAGTACTGCATGCGCAAAGGACTGTACCATGAAAATATTGAAATACTGCCCTTTACAGAAATACAGTCCATTGAAGGTGATGCCGGCAATTACACCATAGAGTTAAAAAGAAAGCCCAGATATATTGACACGGACAGGTGCAGCGGACTTTTAAAGTGCATTGATGTCTGCCCGGTAGAAGCCCCGGATGAATTCAACCACGGACTTACTAAAAGAAAGGCTGTTTATCAGCCGGTCCCCCACAGCACACCTCAGATGCTTCTGGTGGATATGGATATATGCACCAGGTGCGGCGAATGCGTAAAGGTCTGCCCCACAAATGCCATAAATCTTGAAGCAGAGGCCGAAACAGAAACACGGCAGGTTCATGCCGTGATACTTGCATCCGGTGTAAAACTCTACAATCTGACGGAATTTGAAGATGCAAAGTCCTATGCAGTTTCAGAGGATGTGGTCACAGCCCTGGCCTTTGAGCGTATTCTCAGCGGAACAGGCACCTATGACGGAACGATAAGACGTCCCTCGGACCAGAAAACAGCCAAAAAAATTGCCTGGATTCAATGCATGGGATCAAGAAACAGACGGCAGAACAGAGAGTACTGCTCGTCCATATGCTGCATGTTTGCGCTTAAGGAAGCAGTCTTTGCCAGGGAAAAAGGGGGAGACAACCTTGAAGCCACCATTTTTTATATGGACATGAGAACCTTTGGCAAGGATTACTACAGATACCAGGAAAAAGCAGTAGAAGAGTACAATGTCAGGCTGGTCCGGTGCCGGGTTCAGGAAGTGGTGCTTAATCCTGATAAAACCCTTGCCATCCGCTATTATGACCCGGAGCAAAACACGTTCAGAACTGACAATTATGATATGGTGGTGATGTCAACGGGACAGATCCCCTTTGAGGATCACAGAAAAATGGCAGATCTTCTGGGCGTTGAATTAAACAATACCGGACTTCTTCCCACAGAACCCTATGACAAGGTAAAACTGACAAAATCCGGTGTTTTTATCTGCGGCTCCCTCATGGGGTTAACCGACATCAGTGAAGCAGTTTCCAGTGGAACAGCTGCAGCCGGTCATGCCGCTGCTCTGTTATCCACCCTTGATGTGTCAGTGCTTGAAGAGGAGAATATTGCCGAGCCTGAAGGGGTTTATAACAGTTTACCGTTGATTTCTATAGTTCTGTGCCGGTGCAGTGAAAAACCTGACAACGGGGCTGTGGTTTTCAAAACCCTTGAGAATCAAGTTTCCAGACTGAATGGTGTACATGAAATCCATATTATAGACACTGTCTGCGGTAAAGCAGGACAGAAAGAACTTGCAGAAACACTTGAAAAATCAAAATGCAATCGTCTTCTTATCGGGGCCTGCCAGCCCTATATGTATAGAAATACCTTGAAAAATCTGGCCAGGAAAGCCGGATTTTCAGCTTCCCTGATTGACATTTTCGACCTGTCATCTATTGTTCATGCCCCTGAAGCGGTTTCCAGGGATATGGACCTGACCAAAACGGCCTTTAATGAAATCAGGTCAAATGTAGAAAATCTTAAATTCAAACCGGCCCTTTATGTAGAAGTGCTGCCTGTAACACCGGCGGCCCTTGTTGTGGGAGGCGGTATAGCAGGCATGCGGGCAGCTCTGTCCCTTGCCTCCAGGGAGATAGAAGTACATCTGGTGGAAAAATCAGAAAAACTCGGTGGGTTTGCCGGCAGCCAGGTATACCACACCATTGACAAGCTTGAACCGGTTTCCATGGCCAAGGAACTTAAAACCAGGGTGATTGACCATAAACACATCACTGTCCATTTAAACAGCCAGCTTGTGGCCAGTACAGGGACATTCGGCGACTTTGAAACCACCATCAAAAACAATGAAAAAGAGAATCTGATTCACCTTCACCATGGTGCGGCCATCATTGCCACTGGCGGGCAGGAGGGGCGTATAAACGGATATGAGTATGGAAACAGTGAAAAAATTTTAACCCAGGGCGAACTGAAAAAAGGCCTTCTCTCTGGGGATATAGATGTAAGCGATGCTGAAAATATTGTCATGATCCAGTGCGCAGGTTCCCGGGAAAAGGAGGGCCGGAGGTATTGCAGCCGTATCTGCTGTATCGGCGCCATTGAAAATGCCCTGACCATAAAAAAGAAAAATCCTGAAGCCAGAATTTTTATCTTATACCGGGATATGATGACCTATGGCTTTGCTGAGCAGTATTATTCTCAGGCGCGGTCAGCCGGTGTGATTTTTGTCTCATTCAGCCTTGATGCCAAACCTGGTGTGACCGTTTCAGAAAATCAGCCTGTGGTTTCTTTTACCGATCCTGTCCTTCAGGACAGTGTAGAAATATCTCCGGATTTTCTGGTGCTCTCAACCGGGGTTGACCCTGAACCCTCCAACAGGGAAATAGGGAAAATATTTGACATCCCTGTGAACGAGGATGGTTTTTTTGTTGAAGCCGACCCGAAATGGCGGCCTGTGGAGTTTAATAAAACAGGTTTTTATCTGGCAGGGGTGGCCCATTCGCCCATGACGCTGAAAGATGCCATTCTCCAGGCCGAAGCCGCGGCACAAAAGGTTTCTGCCAGTCTTAGTACCCGCACCAGGCACCGCCCCCGTGTTACTTCAATTGTGCATCATGCCCTGTGTGTCAGATGCCGGCGCTGTATTGACGTATGTCCCTTTGATGCCCGGTCCTATGATCAGGCCCTTGACAGAATCCTGGTAAACGGGGCAACCTGCCAGGCCTGCGGCATGTGTGCCGTTGCCTGCCGCAACAATGCTGCTGAAGTGCCGGGCTGGAGCGACAGGCAGATAATGGCTGTTATTGACAATAAAACAGCCTGGGATACCCAGCCGGCCACAACAGAATAGGAGATACAAGACCATGGATTTCAGTGAATCCGATAAAAATTTGTGGAAAGACATTTACAATAGTGACAATCTCATGTACTGCTTTAATTGCAGCACATGCATTACAGGATGCCCCGCTTCCCATGGCGAACCGCCGCTTCTTGTAAGAAATCTGGCCAGAATGATCATTTACGGTCTGGAAGAGGAACTTTTTGATGAAGATACACCTTGGTCCTGTGTGTCCTGTTCCAAATGTGAAGAAATGTGCCCCATGGATGTCAAACCCTTTGAACTGATCCTGGCCCTTCGCAAATGGCAGAGCGCCAACGATGAAACCAGAATCCCCACATCCATTGTTGATATTTATAAAAGAGGATACACCCAGGCGGTGGGCACAAATCAAGAACTCAGGGACTCCCTTGGTCTGCCGGAACTACCCTCCATAACAAAAATGCCTGAACAGTTAAAACTCTATCAGGACATGCTGATGAAAACCCCTGTAATCAGTGAAAATGATTATATGTTTAAAGAGGAATAGAAATGGAATTATGTCTTTTTCTAGGTTGTAACACTCCTGCCATCCGTCCGGATGTTGAACGGGCCATCAGGGCTACCATGCCGGAACTTGGTGTAGACCTCGTTGATGCAGAAGGCTATGTCTGCTGTCCTGCCTTTGGTTCATTTCCCTCAACGGACGATGATTCCCATATGGCTTCCAGCGGCTGGAATTTGTCCATTGCAGAGTCAAAGGGACTGGATATGATTGTTGAATGCGGCTCATGCTACAGTTCTCTGCGCATGGGACAGCATCACCTGGCCAGTGATGAAACAAAACTGGCCAGGGTGAATGAACTGCTCAAGCCCTCTGGAAGACAGGTTGAATGTAAAAATAAAATTCGTCATATTTCAGATGTACTTTACAGTGATGTGGGGTGTGAAAAAATATCAGGTGCTATAAAAAAAGATTTAAAAGGACTGTGCGGGGTGATTCAATATCCCTGTCATACCCTGTTCCCCAGTGAAATTGTCTGCTTTGAAGACTCCCCCAGACAGCCGAAAATCCTTTGCGAACTCACCCGGGCTCTGGGTGCGGAGGTAAACCATTACAGCCGTGAACTCCAGTGCTGCGGGGGCGCCGGTGGCTTTACCAATAATTCTCCAGCAGAAGCAGCCCAGTTTACCAGAGAAAAACTTGATGCCATTATCAATGAAACAAAAGCCGATTTTATTGTGGTTTCATGCATTACCTGCCTTATGCATCTGGACAACATGCAGAAACAGCTTAATGAAGCCGACAAAAGCAATACATACAATATCCCTGTGTTTGACTATAATCAATTGCTGGCGCTTTGCATGGGGATCAATCCCGAACAGGTGGCATCGATTTTTACCACACCACGTAAGCCTGTATTAGACAGATTTAAATAAAAGGACCTCTTTAAACCGGTTATATATAACCCACATGTCCTGGCTGACACAACGAAGCATGAAAGCTGTTAGCTTTTAGCTGAGTACTGATGGCTGACGGCTGATGGCTTTCATATAAAAAAACTGGAAATAAATAAAAAATGTCCAAGGAACCCAAAAAAATACCATTCAGTGTCGGTATTGTCGGCGGCGGCCGTGCATGCAAATTTTTTCTTAATCTGATTGAATCTTCCGATTTTCCCTTTCTTGATATAAAAGTGGAAGGGGTATGCGATATTAATCCCGATGCCAAAGGTATGGTAAAAGCCAGGGAAATGGGGATTGCAACCTTTGACAATCTTCAGGATTTCTTTAAATTCAGGCCCTTTGATGCAGTGATAGAGCTGACCAACAACAAGATCCTTCCTGAACTCATGACCATGCGCCCAGACAATGTGGGGGTGATTGAGCATAATGTGGGACGGCTGCTGAGAAATCTTTTCATCATCAACCAGGATCTGGCCAGAACAAAAAAACAGGCCACCCTTGACAGGGGATACTACAATATTTTTTTTCAGCAGACCAACCTTGGTGTTGTTATAATGGACCCAGAATTTAACATTGTGGATGCCAACCCTGTTTATTTAAAAGCCGTAAAAAAAAGTAAATCTGAAGTGCTTGGGAAAAAATGTTATGAAATCGTAAAAGGATTTTATGCCCCCTGCCCTTCTACAGATGCAGGGTTTGAATGTCCTTTTATCAAAACAATGAACACTGGGAAACCGGCCCATGTGATCCACGAGCATACAGCGCCTGACGGCAGAATCAGTTATTTCAATCTTTCCACCTACCCGGTCAGAGACATAAATAACGAAATAATCAATATTATTGAATTCTGGCAGAATATTACATCAGAGATCTCTCAGAAATGGGAAAACAGGGTCAAGCGCATCCACTCAGATATGAAAAAAGTCATACAGGAGGACCGCCTGGTAGCCCTTGGAAAACTTGTGGCCAGCAGTGTTCATGAGATTAACAATCCTATTCAGGGGCTTTTAACCTTCAGCTATATAATAGAAGATATGTTAAAAAATGACACCCTTACAAAAGAGGATTTAAAGCAGTTAAGGGATTTTAATTCCCATATGAAAAAAGAGCTGGAGCGCTGCGGGAAAATCGTTTCAGGACTGCTTGCCTTTTCCAGAGAGTCTGCCCTTGAGTTCATGAATATTGATATCAATGAAATCCTTGACGCCATTACTTCCCTGACCGGCCATAAACTTAAACTGTCTGCCATTGACCTTGAACCCCCTTTGAACGAAACCCCGCTTATTGTACACGGGGACAAAAATCAGCTCCAGCAGTGTTTTTTAAATCTTATTTTCAATGCCATCGATGCCATGCCAAGGGGGGGGAAACTGACCATACAGTCAGGGTTAAGCAATAATGAAAACAATGTATGGATTAAAATAAAGGACAATGGATGCGGTATTGACGATGAAGTGCTTGAACATATATTTGATCCATTCTTTACCACTAAAGAAGAAAAAGGAACAGGTCTTGGACTGTCCATTGTATACGGTATTGTAAAGGAGCATAATGGAGATATCAATGTAAACAGCAGTCCTGGCAACGGCACTGAATTTATCATTTCGTTCCCGGCCGTTTAAAAGCAGTAAATTCCCGGCATGAAGCATTTTCTGCCCCACTGAAGCACTGGAATACAAGCGCTTAATTTTTTTTTGTCAACCTAAAAAAACCTTTCTAAGGGAAATAATTGCGATGAATCAAAACACAAAAATAATGATTGTTGACGATGAATTTGTGGTAAGGGAATCCCTTTATCACTGGTTTTCAAGGGAAGGGTATGAAGCTGAAACTGCGTCTGACGGCAATGAAGCGTTGAAAAAACTTGAAAAAAACAATTTTGACGTTTTGTTTGTAGACATGAAGATGCCTGGCATGGACGGGTTTGAGGTTCTCGAACAGGTCAAACAGATCTATCCGGATACAGCTGTGGTGATCATGACCGCCTATGGATCCATTGACAGTGCGGTCAAGGCAATGAAAACAGGCGCCCTTGACTATCTGCTCAAGCCCTTTAAACCGGACCAGCTTGCCCTTGTGATGGAAAAAATCTACCAGCAGTTTAAAATAAAATCAGAGTACAGTTACCTGAAAGGCCAGATAGACAGGATCACCCGATTTGACAATATTATCGGAGAATCGCCTGCCATGCAGAAAATCTATTCCCTTATTGAAGAAGTCGCGGAAACAGACAGCCCGGTTCTGATACTGGGTGAAACAGGAACAGGCAAGGAACTTGTGGCAAAGGCCATCCATGTTAAAAGCAACCGGAACCAGCTGCCCTTTGTTCCCATAAACTGCGGTGCCCTGCCGGATTCCCTTCTTGAAAGCGAATTGTTTGGATACTGCAAAGGGGCCTTTACCGGGGCTGAACACAATAGAAAAGGGTTTTTTGAGGTGGTATCCGGAGGAACGCTCTTCCTTGACGAAATCGGCGAAATCACTCAGAAAATGCAGGTTGATCTGTTAAGGGCTGTTGAAGAAAAAAAAATTACCCGGCTTGGAGATACCCGGCAGATAGATGTGGACTTTCGCCTGTTGTCCGCCACAAGACAGAATCTGGAAGACAAGATCAATGAAGGCAGTTTCAGAAGTGATTTTTTCTACCGGATCAATATTATAAGTGTGTCACTGCCGCCTTTAAGGGAAAGGGGAAATGATATCATCCTTCTGGCCCGGCATTTTCTTGAAAAATACAGTCAGGATACTGTGAAAAAAATTGATTCCATAGACAGATCAGTTTTAAATGCATTTTTAAACTATCCCTGGCCTGGAAATGTCAGGGAGCTGCAGAACAGCATGGAAAGAGCGGTTGTTCTTTCAAAATCAAGAACACTCACTCTAAGCGACTTTCCCTTTCTGCAGTCCAGACCTGAAAAACAGCAAAGGCTGGGTAAGGACAGCACACTGCAGGAACTTGAACGGAAACATATTGAATCTGTCCTTGAAAACAACGCATTCAACATATCAAAATCAGCAGAGATTCTCGGCATCAGCCGGGCCACCCTGCACCGGAAAATAAAACGGCTCCAGATTCATAAACCTGAAGCCGATTGATTTGTTTTTCATTTAAAAAAGATTGGGGTAAACAAAGACAGGCCCACTGCTATGGTCCACTGCCTTTTCCCACCACAAGATTAAGATCTGGTTTTAAGAAAGGCAGTTACCAGGTTATCCCACCCAACTTCCGGATTGTATCCAAAAAAGTCATCAACAGGTTCACCACCGGTAGCGGCCAGATTTCTATACTCAGGTCCCATCATATCCATGAGCTTTTCATTTTCATGGGCCAGCCAGTTCAGACTTTCATCACCAAACTTAAGGTCTTTTATATTTTTCAGGGGCGCATCGGGCTCAACTATGAAAAGCCAGCCTTCCTGATAGGGATCTTCATGGATGAGCTGAGGATTTTCTTTTACCCTCTGGTTCACTGAAAGGACCCGGCCTGTTATGGGTGCAAGAATTGAGGCTGTATGGCCGTCCTGGGTAATGGTCCACCCTTCTTCTCCCTTTGTCATCGTACTGCCGATTTCCATGGACCCGGGATCAAATTCTGCTTTTCCAAACAATTTCATGGCAAACGCATCAAACCCGATACGGGCCATGCCGCCGTGCTCTATGCGTACCCAGGTATGGCCGTCATGGTAGTAATACTCCTCGGCAAGGTCATACCCTGACACATTAACATAATCCGGTTCTGACTGGGTCTGTGCTATTTCAATGTCATCCAGCATCTGATCAAAGGCACAATCCTGGCACTGGTAATTATGGGTGCAGATTTTAGGCTGATCGATTCTGCCTGTCAGCACATGACGGCAGGGCCGATCTGCTCCTTCATATTCTTTCCTGAAGTGCTCTGCCCAGTCTGAAGCAGCCTGGTCTGCCTTTTTATTTAACATGGCCTTTGTCATGGCCTTGTCAAATTTGCAGTCAAAACAATCATAGGCATTGTTGCAGAGATGAAGGGAAACAATGCCTGCTTTCATCCAGATACATTCATTTTCAACGACTTTAAACCCTTTTATTCCTTTGGACTTTTTCATTTTTTCCCCTCCTGTTTTCATTTGAGATGATCTGACAACATAAAACTTGAATTTTATCTGCTGTCTGATTTTTCAGATTTCTTTCAATCTTTACATAAAGTATAATGCAACCACTATGCCGGAAGGGTAAAAAATATATTTAAAACTATAACACATTGTTATTTAAGCAAATCCAATTATTCAAAAATAAAATTTTAAATTATATAAAAAAATTAATTTGTTTTATTATGCGACAGTTTAAAAAGTATCATCCAAAATATTTTATTTTCCCCTTAATAAACAGTTGGTTATGGAAATGACGCATAATAATACAGTACATGTATACAATTAATACAGGTCAATACTCTTTTGGGCTTAATTTTAACTTTGCCCTCTTGATAACCGAGTTATAGCTGTGGGTTGTCGGATTATTGAAGGTTCCGGCTCCAGTATTACCTTTGAGAAAGACGGAGTCCGAACCTATTTTCACAGACCACACCCTGAAAAAGAAGCCCTTATATACCGTGTGAAAGGTGCTCGCGAGTTCTTGACCAAAATAGGAGAAACTCCATGAAAGGTTTAAATTATAAAGGTTATTCTGCAAAAATTGAATTTGACCCGGAAGATCATATTTTTGTTGGCCGGATTATCGGCATCCATGATGTGGTCGGTTTTCATGGCAAGTCTGTCTCTGAACTTGAGGCAGCCTTTGCAGAGGCTGTAGATAATTATCTTGCTGCCTGTAAGGAGCTGGGACAAGAACCAAACAAGCCTTATTCCGGTGATAAGCCAGCTGACTACCCATGAAGGGGTTTTCCGGCAGCTTTCATAGAGACTTCAAACCATATTTCACCCAGGGTGGGATGGGCCTGCACAGTGTCGGCAAGATCATTGACGGTAAGTTTTCTGTTGACAGCTAAAGCACCTAAAGAGATCAGATCTGTGGCACAGGGACCGATAATATGGGCCCCCAGGACTTCTCTGGTTTCTTTTTGAAAAATCAGCTTTGCCTCTCCTGAAATCTCACCTGTTGCATGGGCTTTGCCAAGGGATCTGAATTGAACAGTGGCTGTGGCGGCATCCAGGCCTTTTTCTTCTGCCTGGGCCTCTGTCAAGCCCACACAGCCGATTTCAGGCATGGTAAAAACAGCACCGGGCACTGCTTTGTAATTCATCTTCTTATTTCCTCCCATTGCGTTTTCAGCAGCAGTAAAGCCTTCATGAACAGCAGTATGGGCCAGCATTATTTTTTCAGGGCCCAGAATATCTCCCAGGGCATAGATATCCGTTACACTGGTTTCCATTTTGTCATTGGCTGAAATCCATCCTTTATCGTCAGTGTGGATACCTGCAATTTCAAGCCCCAGATCTTTTGAAAGCGGTGATCTGCCAATACATACCGCCATTTTTTCCACCTTGATTTCTTCAAAATGGTCAGGGGATGTCTCTTTCTGATGTGAAAAAGGGGACGGGCCAAGGGTCACACAAAGACCTGGTTCTGAAGCCGCGGTTTCAACTACAGCTTTTTTTACACTTTTATCTGTGATGACCTTGATTTTTCTTTTTTTCATCTCCCGGTGAAGCACCCTGGCACAGGATTCATCAATACTGTCCTGGGGCAAAATCCGTGACATGGCTTCAACAATAATCACCTTTGTGCCCAGGGATGCCAGAATAAAGGCAAATTCACACCCGATAACCCCGCCTCCTGCAATCAAAATGGATTCAGGGATTTTTTTTAATTCAAGAAGATCATTGCTTGACAGGATACATTTTCCGTCAAAGGGAAAGGCCGGTACATTCATGGGCTTTGACCCTGCTGCAAGGAACAGGCTGTCAAACGCAATTTCCTTTTCCCTGCCGTCTGCATCAATAATTCCCGCCAGTTTTCTTCCCTTTATCACTCCCCTGCCCTGGCAAAAATCTATTCTGCTTTTTTTTAAAAGAGAGAGGATTGCGTTTCTCTGGGCTATAATAATTTTCTCTTTTTTGGCCATCAGTGCGGACAGATCCGGATCAATTGTCCCGTTTAACTTGAGCCCGTAGTTTTCTGCATGTTTGAATTTTTCATAAAGATCAGCCGAGGTTTTCATTATTTTGGACGGGATGCAGCCGTAATTCAGACAGGTGCCGCCTATATAATGATTTTCAACAAGGGTTACCTGTGCCCCTAATGCAGCTGCCCTGAGAGCTGCTGCATATCCGCCGGGGCCGCCGCCGATAATCACGATTCTTTTTTCTCTCATATTCTTTCCCCTGGTTTGAGCGTTTTTCTGACAGCTGATGCATAAAACATCTCTTAATCGGCTCTTCAATAAAAACTTGATAATCGAGTCTTAGTACTTTCTGACAACGGGCTGAGGGTGAAGATCTTCACGGTTTGATGTGAGCCTGCTGCGTATAGCCAGTCGCTTATGGCCGTTTATTAGAAAACAATTTATCAGCCTGATAGGAACTTCTGACAAAGGGGCCTGAGGCAATACCTGTAAAACCTGTTTTTTCTGCAAAAGACTTGAGCATTTCAAACTCTTCCGGGGTATAGTATTTTTCTACCGGAAGATGCTTCAAAGAGGGCTGAAGGTATTGCCCTATGGTTAACAGGGTGCATCCATGTGCATGCAGATCCCTGATGGTCTGCTTTAATTCATCCTTTGTTTCACCAAGACCTGCCATTATACCTGATTTAACCGGCACATTGCTTTTGGATGCCCTGTCAAGCAGATTCAGGGACTGATGATAATCAGCCTCCGGCCGCGCCTTATAATAGAGAGACGGCACTGTTTCCACATTATGATTTAAAACATCCGGCCCGGCATTAATGACACGTTCCAATGCTGCAGTGTCTCCTTTAAAATCAGGAATCAGCACCTCTACTCGTATATTCTTTGGCCGGATATTCTCTGGCCGGGTATTTTCCGTCAGACGTTTTTTTAATTCATTTATGGTCATAGCAAAATGGCCAGCCCCTCCGTCATTTAGATCATCCCGGGTTACCGAGGTGACCACCACATATTTCAGGCCAAGGTCTTGTGCTGCCTGTGCCACCCGTAATGGTTCTTGCGGGTCTGGAGGATCAAGCTTTTTTCCATGGGGGATATTGCAGAACCGGCAGTTTCTTGAACATCTGTCACCGAGAATCATAAAGGTGGCGGTTCCATGGGAAAAACACTCCCATATATTGGGACATCTGGCCGCCTGACACACGGTTTTTAAACCAGATCCTGCAATGAGCTGTCTGACCTTTTCATACTCCCCGCCCCTGGGCAGACGCTGCTTAAGCCAGGCTGGTTTACCTTTTTTTTTAACCAAAGATCATTCCTTAATCTATCTTTAAATTTTCAAAGCATTCTCTCATCTTCTGCTTTGCCTTTTCCATGGTCACTGACACATTTGTCCCTGATTTTAAAACCTCTTTTTCAATGGATGTCATTTCAACCCCGGGCATGCCGCAGGGATGAATCCAGGAAAACGGCGAGAGGTCAATATTAACATTAAGGGCCAGTCCGTGAAATGATATGTTACGCCGGATGGTAAGGCCCAGGCTTCCAATTTTTTTCTTATTAACCCAGATACCGTGATTCCTCTTGTCTCTGACAGCCTTGACCTTAAACTGTGCAGCAATTTCAATCATCACAGATTCCAGCAGATAAACAAATTCAGGAATCCCTTTTCCGGCCTGTCTGCCCACATTCACTTCCAAGAGGAAGTTCTGATCGCTTCCCGCGAGTTCCAGTGGTT
>JAWOEJ010000165.1:0-29189 GCA_046482845.1 Desulfobacteraceae bacterium
GGAGATTCAGACGGAGGCGCTGAACCTGAAGACGGTGTTTGAGGAAATCGGGCTTCTCTTTATATGAACCCGTTTTATCTTTTTTATGATTTCCTTTGGGATCATAACGCTCTGTTAAGGCACCTCTACGCTGTCAAACAGATTTTTAATAATTTCCTCAGTGGTGATCTCTTCCGCTTCTGCCTCAAAAGACAGGATAATCCTGTGCCGGAGAACATCAGGGGCGGTTATTTTGATATCCTGGGGGGTCACATAGGCCCGTCCCTGGAGAAGCGCAATTACCCTGGATGCCCTGGCAAGAAAAATCGTTGCCCTGGGCGATGCACCGAACTCGATATAGCCTGACAGATCCAGGCCGTATTTTTCAGGGGTTCTGGTGGCGGAAACCAGGTCAACAATATACTCCTTAAGCTTGTCATCAATATAAATATCTGAAACCAGATCCGTCATGCGTTTAAGGGCATCCGGTGAAATCACAGGTTCTATTTTTTCCAGCCGGCTGCTGCTTGAGCGATCCAGGATTTCAAGTTCCTGGCTTCTGTCTGGATAATCAATCAGGCTTTTTAACATGAACCGGTCCACCTGGGCTTCAGGAAGGGGGTAGGTGCCTTCCTGCTCAATGGGATTCTGGGTGGCAAGCACCAGAAAGGGCTCAGGGAGCATATATGTGTTATCCCCTATGGTGACCTGGCCCTCCTGCATGGCTTCAAGCAGGGCAGACTGCACCTTTGAAGGGGCTCTGTTTATCTCGTCGGCAAGGATGATATTGTTGAACAAAGGCCCTTTTTTGGTGATAAAATCCCCTGTTTTGGGCCTGTAAATTTCCGTTCCAATGAGATCAGCCGGAAGGAGATCCGGTGTAAACTGAATCCGTTTAAAGTCCCCCTGAACAGCGGCAGCAAGGGCTTTTACCGCACTGGTTTTGGCAAGACCGGGAACGCCCTCAATCAGAACATGGGCCCTTGAAAAAAGACCGGTAAGCAGACTGTCCACCAGTTTCTGCTGGCCCACCAGTTCTTTTTTTATCTCATTTCTAATGCTGCTGATCAAAAAATGCGCATCTTCAACTTTTTGTTTAATATCTTCCATACCAATATTGTCCTGTTTTTACTTGATTGTATACCCTCATACCACGGGACCGGCCCTGTTCTCCGGACACTTGGCTCAGACACCTGATCATCGCGTATCAGAAAAACAATCCCCTGAGCCGGCCTGATGCAGGGACTGAGTCGACCTAAAATATATTGCCGGTAAAAGATGTGTCAAGAATTGAAAAGAATTGTTTTGGAAAAACAACAGAGAATGAAACAGCAACAGGCTTTTCAGGGCCTGCCGGCAGGATGCGGGATGAAATAAAGCTGACGCAAAAAACATTCTTAAAAAAAAACCATCTCTAAAGATACCCCCAGACGGTTTAAGTCTGGGGTGCTATGGGCGGTCTGACTGTAACAGCTGTCTGCTGTACAGATCAGCGGTCAGTTTGGCTATACGCAGGGTGTGTTCTCTGATCTTGTCCTTTCCCTTGATGGGGTGATTTCTAAAGGTCATGACAATACCTGTCATGGCAGCGATAAAGGAATGGGCATAAAGCCGGGTATTTTCCCTGACATTGTTCTGTTCCAGCAGTTCACAGAATTTGTCAAAGAATATCTTGGTCACGGAATCAAATTTTCCGATTACCGGATTGGTAAGATTGTCCTTGAGCATGATATAGGTCATCATTTGAAAAGTGGATTCGTTCTCTATCAGATGATCAACAAAAGTCATGGCAAAATCTTCAATGCTGGACTCCCCGTTCTTCTGCATGACCCGTTCAAAATCTTTACTCACAAAAGAGATATCCTGAAGAAACGCCTCAATAAACAATTCTTCCTGGCTGGGAAAATATCTGTAAAGGGTTGCCGGGGACACCCCTGCTTCGTCAGCTACGTCCCGCATTCCCACATCATAGAAGTGTTTTTTGGAAAAAAGAACAAGAGCAGCTTCAATGATAATCTGTTTTCTTGCCTTTCTTTCCTTTTCCTTTAATTCTGCAAATCTGGATTCAAATGCCATTTTCCCTCCTTTACCATTGATATCACCACTTCTATACTTTTGAATGGCAATCTTTATCCAAAACACCTATCATTATTTTTTTTTTCTTACAAGGGAAAAAACAAAAAGATTCATATGGGCAGATGCATCTTCCCATGGTATATTACGGCCATGCCTTGACCGGCAAAACAAAGTGTTTTAGCTTTTAGCTGTTAGCTGTTAGCTGTTAGCTGATGGCTGATGGCTGATGGCTGTTAGCTGTTAGCTGATGGCTCTAATATAAAAGCATACAGGTACTGCCGTTGTTATTACATAAATCAAACTCTTTATTAGCAAAACACCTGTCAGAAAAAATCTTTGACCAGTTAAAAGACAAAAAGACCTGGCACGGCTATACCCTGGACCAGGCTGTCCGGTCCAATATTGAAAACCCGGACAGTGCAGTGGGCATCTATGCGGGTGATGAAGACTCCTATGAGACTTTTTCAAAGATTTTCAATCCTGTTATTGCTGATTATCACGGCGTTGACCCTGAAGCTGTCCTTTACCGGTCCAATTTTACAGATACAGGCCTGCCTGATCTTGACCCGTTAAAAAAAAACATTCTCTCCACCCGGATCCGCGTTGCCAGAAATATTGCCGGCATCCCCTTTACCCCCCACATCTCTCTGGCAGACAGGCAAACAATAGAAGAAATTGCTGTTAAATCATTTACCGGGCTGACCAAAGGGCTTCAGGGAAATTTCTTCAAACTCACCGCCCTTTCACCCCAACAGCGCCGCTGTTTCAAAACAGAGCGCATCAGTTTCAGCAGAGGAGACAGGTTCCAGGAATCAGCCGGCATCAACAGGGACTGGCCCCATGCAAGGGGATTTTTCATATCAGACCCAAAGGATTTTATTGTATGGATCAATGAAGAGGATCACTTAAGAATCATATCTATGCAAAGGGACGGGAATCTATCCCAAGCCTTTAACCGGCTTGCCAAGGGCCTGGCCTGCCTTGAAACCAAAATGAATTTTGCTTTCAGCCGTAAACTCGGTTATCTTACAGCCTGCCCGTCAAACCTTGGAACAGCAATGCGGGCCAGTGTTCACATCAGACTGCCCCGGCTTGAGAAAAACAGAGAATTGTTAATGGGTACCGCCCGAAACTATAACCTTCAGATCCGGGGGACCTGTGGTGAAAAAACAGATATTGAAGACGCTGTCTTTGATATCAGCAACAGACAGCGCCTCGGTATCACTGAAAAAGAGTGTATCACTACCCTTTACAACGGGATCAGGGCTGTTCTGGACCTTGAAAATCATCCCTGTACAGGGGCATGTTGAAATGTGCCCCAATGGTGCAACGCAGAAGACTGACAAATTGATATTTTTCAAAACTGCCGGCTGAATTATCGGGCTTTAAACCAGCGACCAAATACAGGATCAACCACACACCATACCTGGTTGTCATCCTTTTCAATGAAGTCCAAAGCTTCTAAGCGTTTTATGGCAGACTGTACCCCGCCAATTGATTTTAAACCGTGCTTCTGCATGTATTTACTGGACAAAACAGAGCTGGATGGTTCCCTGGACAATGCTTTCAAAAAAGCAATCTGCCGGGGTGAGAGCCCTTGAAGCATGGATTCAAAAATCATGGACTCTGCTTCGAGAAAGTCCCTGAATGCTTTTTGAAAATCATCATCATTTATCCTATGATCTTCATGAAAAGACTGGAAAATAAAAAAAGCCAGCTTTTGTGTGTAGTATGGATGGCAGGAAGAGATATCAAGGATACTGTCAATGATTGCCTGGGGGCACTCCCTGCCAGCCTGGAAAAACTTGTCCCGGAGAAAAATCTTAAATTCCTCTCTGGGAAGTTTTTTCAGCTGGTAAGTCAATGCACTTTGATAAAACGGTCTTTTCTGTTGAACAAAAATATTCAGCAAAACCCTTCTGCGGCTGCCAACAAAAAAATAGGATGCCCGGTGTTCCTGTATATGTTTCCGCAGCACGCCCTCTATTTCCGGAGCTTTTAACTCTGTAATCTCCTGAAATTCATCAAATGTGATTTGCACCGGCACCTTTGTGGCTTCCAGAAACATACCCAGGTCTTCCATGGTTTTTTCCAGAAGATCAATCCCCAAAAGACCAGTAGAAACTTGTTGAACAGTAAAGTTAAAACCGGAACCATCTGCTGTTGGTTGAAATGAGGGCCTGAAGGTTTGCAGAAATTTCAAGGATTTCTTAAAAAGCCCCTGGTTTGGCTCAAGCATCTTGTAGATGCTCCTGGCAATTCGTTGAGCAATATCTTCAATGGAGGTTATTGCAAAAAAATCTGTGTAGCTGGTCAAAAATCCATGGTCATCTTTAAGTCTTTTCTGGACAAGCCGGATCAATGATGTCTTGCCGTACCTGCGCGGGGAATACAAAACAAGATTGGTTCCACTCCTAGCATATGAGACAAGATCCTTCTGTTCTCTGGTTCGATTGCAAAAGGATTCCGGGGATGCAATCACTTTCAAGGTAAACGGATTGGAAACCTGCATAAGTATCCCCCTCTTTTTATTATTCTGTTTAAGTTATTGTGTTACAATAATTTATTTTAAATAACAAGTCAATATTCTTTTTCTGAGCATTTATCATGGGCTGGCCATGCAGTTTATACGCGGCAAATCACCCCTTGCTGAAAAGTTTGCCCGTTATTTGATCCAAAAAAACTTCAAGGTTTCCGGAATTATTGCCCTGGGCCAATGGAAGGACAATCAAAGCTCAAAATTTAACCTGCTGGACCTGAACACCCAGAGAACGTATCCTATTGATTTGATTTTATTTTTATTGATGAAATAGGAAAAGTTGAAATTAACGGCCATAAAAACAGCAGTGTTGTGCTGTACAAAGGCGATGAATTCTGCTTTAAAGACAGATACAGAATAACTGCCGATGCAGTTGAATTTGGAGACGATCACAGGCTTCTGCTCATGAACCGGGAAAAAAGGCAAAGGCCCCCAAAGGAATTGAGGTGACCATATCAAAAGACAGACTCTCTTTTCTGTTTTTTATTGTATATGCCCTTATGATCCTTACTTTGGCCTGCTTTACCATCACCACCTGGCACAGTTCCAGAAAAGGAGACAATTAATGCATCATCTAAAAATCATCGAGTTACTCCTGGACACCATTAAAGACATCCCTGACCATAAAATCCAGAGCATCACCTGCGGGGCCCATATTGCCGGTGTTGAAAGCCTTAATATGGGTCTTGCCACCTGGGCATGGGGCGGAAGGGAGCCTGTCCCCTTTGAAAAACTGCCTGCACCGGAAACGTACACCTCAGCCGGGGAGCTGGCTCAGTTGATTCAGGACAACAACCCTTTGAATGCATCCCTGGGAATGGCCGCCCTGAACTCACTTCTTCCGGAACCAGCCCGGGAAAGCCTTGAACCCATAAATGCAAAAGATTTGATTTTAAGTCTTGGAAAAGGGAAAAAAGTGGCCATTATCGGACATTTTCCCTTTGTAAAGCAGCTGAAGAACCAGTTTGAAGATCTTATGGTGTTTGAAAAAAAACCCCAGCCAGGGGATATCAGTGCCGATCTCATTCCTGAAAAAATGCCCAGAGCAGACCTGGTTGCCTTAACCGCCACCACCATTGCCAATAAAACCCTGGGGGGGATTTTAGACCATTGCTCGAAAAACGCTGTAAAAATAATTATCGGACCCAGCACCCCATTGACACCGGCCCTTTTTGATCTGGGCTTTTCCTTTATTGCAGGGTCACTTGTAAGGAACAGGGAAATTGCCAGACAGGGGATCAAGGCGGATATTTCATTTAAGCAGTTAAAAGGCGTGGACCATGTTATCATGACACGGGATAAAAACTTTTGATCATCCATGAGAACACTATTCCCTTGACAAAAAAAATTTTCCCTGTTTATATTTCCCATGATTCATAGAACGGCCTTGATGCACAGCATCACAACAAAGGATGAAACTTGAAAAGGGGTGTTTCAAGATTCTTATGAATGGCCTTGCCCTGACGGGCACAACTAAGAATGAAAGCTGTTAGCTTTTAGCTGTTAGCTTTTAGCCTTTAGCTTTTAGCCTTTAGCTTTTAGCTGTTAGCTGAGTACTGATGGCTGACGGCTGACGGCTTTCATATAAAACGGCCATGCCCTGACGGGCACCACAAAAAAAAAGGATTAAAGCGTTTTCCGGTAATCCACAAAATATAAAATATCTCAAACAAAGGAGAAAAACCATGGGTGTAAAATTAATTGAAAAAAGTCCTTCAGCTTATGACTATCCACTGCTGATAAAAAAAATCCTTTCAAATTCACTTTTACGGGCGCCGGATCAGGAGATCGTTTACCGGGATCAGATGAGATATACTTACAGGGATCTGCACAGACGTATTGGTCAGCTTGCCAACGGGCTTGAAAAGCTCGGGGTAAAAGAGGGAGATACCGTAGCTGTTATGGATTTTGACAGCCACAGATACCTGGAATGCTATTTTGCCGTTCCCATGATGGGGGCTGTGCTTCATACGGTCCACATCCGGCTCTCCCCTGAACAGCTCGTGTACACATTAAATCATGCGGAAGATGATGTCATCCTTGTCAATTCAGAGCTTCTCCCCATGCTTGAGGCTGTTAAGGACAAAATCAAAACCATTAAAAAATTTATCCTTATTAAGGAAGGCGATCAGGAGATAACCTCTTCCATTGCCTTTGATAACGAATATGAAAATCTGCTCAAGGATGAAAAGACTGAGTTTGATTTCCCGGATTTTGATGAAAATGCCAGAGCTACCACATTTTACACATCAGGCACCACAGGCAACCCCAAGGGCGTATATTTCAGCCACCGCCAGATTGTCATGCATACCTTTGGACTGATGACCGGACTGTGTGCCTATGACAGCCAGGCTGTCATGAGTTCAGGGGATGTGTATATGCCCCTGACCCCCATGTTCCATGTCCATGCCTGGGGAATGCCCTACCTCTTTACCATGCTGGGCAACAAACAGGTCTATCCCGGAAAATATGAACCGGAAATGATACTGAACCTGGTATTAAAAGAAAAAGTCACGTTTTCCCACTGTGTTCCCACCATTATTCACATGCTGGTCAATTCCCCGGTAATTGACAAAGTGGACCTGTCCAGATGGAAGGTGGTCATAGGGGGATCTGCTCTGCCACAGGGCCTTTGCAGGGCAGCCATGAAGGCAAATATCAATTTATACTCAGCCTACGGCATGTCAGAGACCTGTCCGCTGCTGACCGTGGCCCATATCAAGCCCCATATGCGCGATCTTGATGCGGACAAACAGATTGAAATCCGCTGTAAGACAGGAATGCCCATTCCTCTGGTGGACCTTGAAATCGTTGATCCTTCAGGCAACCCGGTTGCCCATGACGGTGTACAGACCGGAGAAGTGGTGACACGAACACCCTGGCTCACCCAGGGGTATCTAAAAAACACTGAAAAAAGCGAGGCACTCTGGGAGGGCGGCTGGCTCCATACCGGAGATGTGGGCAACATAGACAGCGAAGGATACCTGAAAATAACAGACCGGCTCAAGGATGTGATCAAAACCGGCGGTGAATGGGTTTCCTCCCTTGAACTCGAGGATATTATCAGCCGGCATGATGCTGTCAGTGAAGCAGCCGCCGTGGGGGTTCCCGATGAAAAATGGGGAGAGAGACCCATTGTCCTGGCTGTACTCAAGGATCAATTCAAGGGACAGGACCTTGAAGAAGAGCTAAAACAGCTCTTTGTCAATCAGTTTGAGCAGGGCAACCTTCCCAAATACGGCATACCTGACAAAATTAAATTTGTGGATGAAATTGCCAAAACCGGGGTGGGAAAACTCGATAAAAAGGTAATCCGCCAGCAGTATAAATAAACCCCGGGTTTTTTTCATAAGAAAGCTATCAGCCTTCTCGCAAATCATCCAGGATTTGCCTTGATGCGAGCGGCAGCTGTTTTGAGCATCCGTGCTCACAGCTGCCGCTCAAAACCGCTACGGACAAAACCCCGAACCGGCTGCCTCAATTTCGACTTGGCTTCGCGTCTACGACCCTATCTACGTTGTGAGCACGCTGCTCATGCCGGTTATATGAAATCCATCAGCCATCAGTACTCAGCTGCAAGGGACCTGAATTTTTCAGCCTCATCAACATTACCAAGCAGATCATGAATCTGGCTGATCCGTTTAAAATAGTGGGCCCTGCTGCCAGGATCCTGGTCCAGAAGGCTGAAATAGATTTCCAGAAGATCAGCTGTTACATCCATTGCCCGGACACTGGACTCGGCAAATTTTCTCTTTAAATCAAATCCCGGCAAGACCCCCCTGGCAAAACAGGTGTTAATCAGTTCCCTGTAGAGCTCCAGGGCTTTTTTATCTTTTCGGGACCGGGTGTAGGCCTTTGCCAGAAATTCTACCAGGGACGGGTCTCTGCCCTTTTTCTCAAGGCATTCAAGGCAGAAACAAACTGCCTGGTCTGTTTTTTCAGCCTGTAGAAGATTTTCTCCCTTTAAAAGACAAATAAAAATGGTATCTGATATTTTATCAGGGCAGGAGGCCAGGAGATCGTCCACGGCCTGAAAATCTTTCCCTGCCCACATAAGCTCGCACAGCAGCTGAATGCCCTTAAAAGAATCAGGATGCGCCTTTAAAAAAGCGTTGAGCAGTGTTTCAGCCTTGTCATAGTCGCCCATATTCATATAACAGGTGGCAAGCTCCAGGGGAATATAACCGGTATTGGGGGCATTTTCCTCAAGGGCAAGGGACAGATCCCTGGAAGCTGAAACAAAATCTCCGTTGTTCATGGCAACAAACCCTTTGACAAAGGCATCCCCGTATCCCAGATAAGCGTTTTGCTCTTCCTCAGTCATGGTATGACAAAGTGCAGCAAAGACCTCCTGCTCATCTTCAAAAAATTCATCCTTCCCGGATAATGCCTGTTCTCTTTTTTCCGGCAAAGTATTCTCTAAAGGTGAGGGGTCTTTTTTTTCCTCTTTCATGAGTCTGTTAAGGTCTTCTTTTACCTCCTGTTTTTCTGTAAGGGAAAGGGCAAGTAAAAAGGCTTCATTTGCCTCTTTTAAGCAATCGGCATCAACAAGTTCTTCCCCTCTTTTTTTATGCATCCAGGCCAGGCCTTCACAGGCCTGCTGAATTTTTTCCTGGATGCGTTTCTGAAAATCAGGGTCAGCAGCCTGTTTTTTCTGATGCCGACTCAATGCTTTTTCATATTCAAGTTTTGCCGGCCCAAAAGCCTCACTGCTGAAAAAGGCATCCCCTTTTTGCTCAATGTTTTCTGGTTCTGGTTTTGAAAAAAAATCAAAAAATCCCATTGTCTTTCCTGTGTTTTTCTGTTTTTATTCTGGCCATGGGGTGTTTCTGACAATCAGCTTCAACCATGGCAGTTTATATTAAAGCCGTCAGCCGTCAGCCATCAGCTATCAGTACTCAGTTATCGAAATATAGGGACACTTTACTTATTTTTTTATAAAATTTAAAGCAAGACAGCAGGCTTCAATGTGATGCTGCGCTTCATGTGGGTTTTTATAAGAAACACTCGTCAAAGCATTGCCATTGGCGGCGTTTCATTCTTCGTTGTGTCCGCCAGGACATGTGGGTTATATTAAACATTGATATCAATATCAAGTTTAATTATTGACGGATACCTGTTTTTTCAAGTATATTTGAATGAAAGCCTTCAGCCTTTAGTAATAAGCTTTCAGTAAACAATTACAAATTTTTTCCTGATGGTTACCAACGGCTGTTCACTGACGGCGGATTACTGATTACTGACGGCTGGTTACTGACGGCTGATGGCTGAGTACTGATGGCTGTTCACTGACGGCTTTGTTGTCGTGCTTTAGGGATCTGGAAGAAAATAATATACGTATATTATGCAGGCCAATTTGTATGATCGGGTTGTTCGTCTTCAAGGCCCGGCAATGGGGGCATATTGACATATGTCCCATTGGCGCAACGCAGGAGACGGGCAAAAAGACAAGCAAGATGCGTGGATTATTTTTTGGAAGATCCCTTACATCATGGGGGTTAAATTGAAAAACAATATGACACATATCAGCTCAGTCCTTGATTCCGCCCTTGAAAACTTCAGGGTCACCTCTGATACGGAAATGATCAGAATCTGGAAGCTGTGGGATGAGGCAGTGGGAGAACCCATTGCCCAGAATGCAAAACCCGGTGCCTTTAAAAAAGATGTTCTCCTTGTTCATGTATCAAGCTCCGTGTGGATGCAGCAGCTGAGATTTCTAAAACAGGATCTGGTCAGCCGTATCAACTTTGCTCTGGGACAGGAGCTTGTAAGAGAAATAAGATTTAAAATTGCAAACCTGCACACGTAAATATTTTTTTGACAGTCAATTAACCGTCTTCCAGCCTGAAAAAGGCTACCGGTTTTCCATGGACCCTGTTCTGCTGGCCGGCCATGTACAGGTAAGGGGAAGGGAATCCATACTGGATATCGGCACTGGATGCGGGATTCTGCTTCTTCTGCTTCTGTTTCGGCATCCCTGCATTACCGCCACCGGCGTTGAAATCCAGACAGAGCTTGCTGAAATTGCAAAAAAAAACCTGGCATTAAACCATTTTCAGGCCAGAAGCAGAATCCTCTGCCAGGATATTAAAAAAACTGATTTATCCCATATCAGAATAAAACCGGACATTATTGTAGCCAATCCCCCCTACAAAAAGAAGAACAGCGGCAGAATCAGCCCGGACAGGCAGCGGACCATTGCCCGACATGAAACAGCAATGACCCTTGAGGATCTGGCCGCTGCAGCCGGCCGTCTCCTTGCTCCCGGAGGGATAACCTATTTCATTTATCCAGCCGAACGGACAGCAGAGCTTGTTTTTATGATGAAAACCTTCAGTATTTCACCTGTAAGCCTGCAGTTTATCTACACAGACAGGGACAAATGTGCAAAGCTTGTTCTGTTCAAAGGGATAAAGGACACAGCCGCTTCCCTTATAGTCCTTCCCCCTTTTTTCACAGAACCCATGAATCGCGGATAAATTTTAACAAACAATCTTTATCCTTGACATATGATATAAAAAAAGATAATTAATCGTGATTATCAATGCGGAGAGGTGACCGAGCGGCTGAAGGTGCTCGCCTGGAAAGCGGGTGTACTGTCAAAGGTACCGAGAGTTCGAATCTCTCCCTCTCCGCCATTTTCTCTTCACCCAGGTAAAATGTCATATCAAGTACTCGCACTAAAATACAGATCCCAGACCTTTAAAGATGTTATTGGCCAAACCCACGTAACCACTACCCTTGCCAATTCAATTGCATCAAAGCGTGTGGCCCATGCGATTCTGTTTACAGGTCCCAGGGGCACGGGAAAAACAACCATTGCCCGTATTCTGGCAAAAGCCATGAACTGCGAAAAAGGCACATCCCCAACCCCCTGCAACCAGTGCCATTCCTGCAGAACAATTACCTCGGGCAATGCAGCAGATGTGTTTGAGATCGACGGGGCATCCAACAACAGCGTGGATCAGATAAGAGAACTTCGGGATAATGTCAACTATATGCCGACCTCATCCCCGTATAAAATATATATTATAGATGAAGTGCACATGCTGAGCAATGCCGCTTTCAATGCGCTGCTCAAGACCCTGGAAGAACCCCCTGATCATGTCCTCTTCATTTTTGCAACAACTGAATCCCATAAAATTCCAGTGACCATCCTGTCCCGGTGCCAGCGCCACGACCTTGGCAGAATCCCCCTTTCCCTGATATCCAGTCATCTGGCAGACATCTGTGAAAAAGAAGGCTTTTCCCTTGATCAGGAAAGCCTCAATATGATTGCTGCCGAGGCAGACGGTTCCATGCGGGATGCCTTAAGCCTTCTTGACAGAATCATATCCAGCAGCCCGGAAAAAAAAATCAGCCACGAGACGATCCTGGTCAATTTAGGAATTGTTGACAAGCTGATTATTTTTCAACTTGCCTCAGCTGTGCTTTCTTCAAACGGATCGGAGGTGATAGACCTCATTAACCGGGTGTATGAACAGGGCCATGATTTAAAAAAATTCTACAGCGATCTTATCTGCCATTTCAGAAATCTTGTGATTGTTAAAATTTCAAAAAAAGAAACCCCTGCTGCAGATATCAGTGACCATGACCGGGAAACAATGCTCAAGCTGGTTGATCCACTTCCCCAGACCTGTTTAATCCAGATGCTTGATATCCTTTTAAAGGAAGAATCCCTTATCCGTTTTTCTTCCCATACCAAAAGCGCCGTTGAAACAGTGCTTTTAAAACTGGTTCTGGTACGCCCGGGATTTGATATTGACGAGATGATTGAAAAACTCGACGCTGTTGCCGCTTCCATCAAGTCCGGTCTGGAAAGACAAAGGCCTTTAACAGACAATAATATGTCTTCTGTTTCAGCTTCCAATTTCCAGGAAAGAAACCAGGAAAACCATGGTGCTGCTGATCCTGCCCCCTATTCAGACCCCGCTCTTTGTAAAGCTGAAGCCGCTTTTACGGAGGTAGACTATGGGTCTTATCCTGGAACATCTGTGAAGAGAAAGCCTGAAAGCCCTGGGGATAAAGTATCTGGAACATCTGTGATGAACAGAGACCCTGAAAGCCCGGGAGATGAAATTTCTGGCCCCCCTGTGAACAAAGACCCTGAAAGCATTAGGGATAAAAGCCCTGATCTCCCTGTAAACAAAGCCCCTGGTGAAGGCCGTTTAAATAAAGACCCTGAAAAGCCAGTGGACGAATTACCCCCTTCAGGCGACCCAGGGAACTGGGAAGGCTTTGTTGCCCGTGTGGGAGAAAGTCTCCCGGTTGTTGCCGCCATTCTGGGCAAAGCCGTGTGCAGGGACATTTCAGACAACACTTTGACCATTGAAGTCCACGGCACATCTTTTGACGGCACCCGGGTAAAAAGCAAAAAACAGGAACTGGAAGCCATATGTAAACAATACTTCAATAAAGATATTTGCCTTGAAATTGTTGACAAAACCCGCTCTGCCGGGAAACAGGCTGACAGCCGGGAAAAAACGCCGGCAGAATTAAAACAGGCCGTTATAAACCATCCTGTGGTTGCAGAAGCTGTAAAAACCTTTAACTGCAGTATTGTTGATATAAAAATAAAGGAGTCATAAAATGAAAAATATGAGTGGTATGATGAAGCAGGCCCAGAAAATGCAGAAAAAAATGCTTAAAATGCAGGAGGAGCTTGCCGAAAAAACCGTGGAAAGCAGTGCAGGCGGCGGCATGGTAAAGGTTGTGGCCAATGGCAGCCAGAAGATTGAATCCATTTCCCTGGAAAAGGAAATTGTTGACCCTGAGGATATAGAAATGCTTGAAGATCTGGTCGTGGCTGCAGTGAACGATGCTTTGAACAAATCCCAGGAAATGGTTTCCGGTGAAATGAACAAAATCACCGGAGGGTTAAAGATTCCGGGAATGTAGTTTCTGTGAATTTATATCCTGAATCCATTCTCAGTTTAATAAAGTCCCTTGCCCGACTGCCCGGCATTGGCAGAAAAACGGCTGAGCGTCTTTCCATGCACATTCTCCATGCCCCTGAACATGAGGTCAAACAGCTGGCATCCGATCTTCTCAGATTAAAGGCCAGTGTCCATCTCTGTTCCACCTGCTTTGCCCTGTGCGACCGGGAGCATTGTAAGATATGCAGTAACCCGGCCAGGGACAAATCCATTATCTGTGTGGTGGAAAACCCTGCAGACATGGCAGCCATTGAAAAATCAGGTGCTTTTTCAGGGGTTTACCATATCCTCGGCGGGGCCCTGTCCCCCATGGACGGTATCGGTCCCGATGAAATCCGGTTAAAGGAATTGTTTGCCAGGGCCGCCCATCCCTCTGCCAGGGAGATCATCATTGCCACAGGGACCGATGTTGAAGGAGAGGCCACGGCATCATATATTTCAGACAGTTTAAACGGGAAAAATTTAAAAATCACCCGGATTGCATCAGGAATCCCCATGGGAGGCGATCTCCAGTATGTGGATCAGGTAACAATGCAGCGGGCCCTGGAGGGACGGCATGGATTCTGAATTCAAGACAGGCAGTGATGTTTTTCAATGCACCCAGTGCGGCGCATGCTGTAAAGGATATGGCGGCACCTATGTCACTGAAGCCGATATCACAAAGATCTCAGCATATATTAATTGCCCGGAAAAAATATTTGTAGAAAAATATTGTACAAAATCAGGGAAAAGACTGATTCTAAAACAGGGACCCGACGAATCCTGTATTTTCTTTGATGCAAACTGCACCATCCACCCTGTAAAGCCCTATATGTGCCGGGCATGGCCATTTATTAAAGCCGTTGTTGCCCAGCCTGAAAACTGGGAGGCCATGGGCAATTCCTGTCCCGGAATCAAAAAAAATGTACCCGAAACCATCCTGAAAAAAATAGTATCCATGGAAATCGAAAAACTTAACCGCCCTGTTAATGCCTGAGTATAAAATTGGGCCCGGCTATAAGCAGGGTATTTGGCAGGGTGGACTGAACCAGCTCCATGGTGCTGCCGAAAAACACGTCCTTTACCACACCGTGACCATAGGCGCCCAGAACCACCAGAGCATCATGGGGAACATGGTAGAGATTGTGATTAAACTTTCCCTCAGTAAAAAAGTACCATTTTCTGACCTGGGTGTCCACGTCCTGCTGAAACCCCTTTTCTTCGAAAATCCCCATAAAATCCGCCTGGGATCGTCCGTCGGCATGGGTAAGCAGATCAAGGGGTTTTTTGCTCAGCCGGCTTAACATCAGACCCAGCTTAAAGGCATTCACTGCATTGGCAGACCCCCCGAAAAACACAATAATGCTTTTCCATTTTTTAAACAAAGAACTGGGCATTAAAACTGGAAATTTTGCCGCATTGATAATCCGTCTCACCTTGCTGCCGATATGGCCCAGGCTTATCTTGCTGGAAAGATCTGTTATGCTTCTGGGGCAGCACATAAAATCAAAATCCACAGGAAGATCCGGCAGGGTGGATGCCGTGAAATTCTTTGGTTCAATAAACCTGGGGTTGATCCCGTACTCTTCGGCCAGAACACCGGCATTGTTCATTGCGGTTTCCGGCATTGTCAGGTAGGAATGATCCAGGTCCACCTGAACCACATCGTTTTCATAATACATGAGAAATTTTGTAAACTCAGGGATATATACCACAATGGACGCATTGATCTCTCTGCAGAAATACAGGGACTGCATAAATATTTCCCGTCCCAGGGGGGTGTTTCTGAACACGTGAAACAAGGTGATTTCCATAATTCCTCCTATAAAATTTGGGTAAAACCTGGGCTGTGTGAACGCTATAAAGTTCGGGGTGTCTGAACGCTATAACACCTGGGCTGTCTGAACGTTGAGTTCATCTCTGTATTTATCAAGCAGGGTCCCCTTGGACACCATACCCACAAACCGATTATTGGACACAACAGGCATGGAAAACATTTTTTTGGCACTCATCCGCTGGAGCACCTCTGACAGATCATCATCATAGTTTGCTGTTTCCGGATCAGGATCCATGATCTGATCCACCAGTACTGTATCATGCATCAGGGTATTAAACAGATAGGGCCGGAAATGATCAAACTGAACCATACCCAGAAAAATTTTTGTTTTTTCATCTGCCACTGGGAAATACATTCGTTTGGATCGTTTCACAATCTGAAGAAAATCCCTTAACAGCATGGAGGGAGGCACTGTAATACAGTCCTTTTCAATCACTTCACGGATACTGATATCAGCCAGCACCCTTGAATCTGTCCCCGGCCGGAGCAGGGCGCCCCGGTCTGCCAGGTCTTTCATATAAAACGAGGCGGGTTCAAAATAATGGGTAATGGTGGTGGACAAAGCGGACACAACAATCAAGGGAATCATTACCTCATAGCTTCCTGTAATTTCAAGAATCAGAAAAATACCGGTAAGGGGTGCCTGGAGAATGCCGCTGAGCATGCCAGCCATACCCAGGAGGGCAAAGCAGCCTTCACTGGCTGTTATCAGACATGGAAAAAGCAGATCAACAAACCTGTGATACACCAGTCCTGCAAAACTGCCGATCACAAGACAGGGGGCAAATATCCCGCCGGAACCGCCCCATCCCAGGGTAAGGGAGGTGGCCAGAATTTTAGCAGCAAAGGCCACGGCGGCAATGGTGAGCCCTGACCTGAAAAGCCCCTCTATCATGGCATGGATGGAACCATAACCCTCGCCAAGGACCTCAGGCACTGCATATCCCAGAAGGCCCACAGCACATCCGCCCATGGCCGCCCTGAACCAGAGGGGCACAGGCAGTCTGGCTGATACATGGTGCATCTGGCGGACCAGCCGGGTCAGCATTAACGAACCAAGGGATGCAACAACGGCAATGCCGACACAGGAGATCAGATCAAACCCGCCCACATGAAAACCGCTGCTCTCAAAAACAATACTGTTGCCCTGGAGTATCCGACTCACCTCTGCGCCGGCCACCGAGGCAACAGCTAAGGGAATCATATTGACCATGGACCATTCCCCCAGGATAATCTCCATGGAAAAAATCATTCCCGTCAGCGGCGCATTGAATATGGAGGCAATGGCACCGGCGGCACCGCATCCCACAAGGGTTACCCGCTGCCGGTCGTTGAGATAAAAAAGCTGAGCAATATTGGAGCCGATGGCGGCCCCGCTCATCACAACCGGCGCTTCAGGGCCGGCAGAGCCCCCGCTGCCAATGGTCAGACAGCTTGAGACCAGCCGTGAAATGCTTGATCTGAACCGCATCAGGCCGCCGTACCGTGACACACTGTATATCACCTCAGGCACGCCGTGGCCGGCCCCTTCTTTCATTATCTTTTCCAGGTAAAGGGAAGATGCCATGGCGCCCAGGCCCGGCAGAAGAAAGGCCCACCACAGGTGCCGGATATCATGCAGGGCATCCAGAATAAACAAAAGGGTACGGTTTAAGGCAACCGCGGCAAAGCCGCTGCAGATTCCCACAAGAATCCCGAAAAAAATCAGCAGCAGCCGGTCATCCCTGCGGAAAAAGGCAAGCCGTGCTGGATACCGCAAGAAAAAAAACTTTTTCATGCCTCCTGAGTCCCGCTCTTTTCAATATTTTTTTCCATATGTTTCACCTGTTGAAAGAAATCATCCGGTTCAGGAAAAGTTTTAAGAAAATCCACAAAACTGTTGTCCCGCAGAAAATAGGATAATTTGGACAGCATGGCAAGATGCGTTTCCATGGAAGGACTCAGGATAAGAAACAGAATCGACACCGGCATTTTATCTATGGAATCAAAATCAATTTCATTTTCAAGAAAACAGGTGAGAATCATGGGGGGTTTAAACCATTCATCCATGGGCGTTCTCGGGTGGGGAACAGCAACCCCCCGGCCAATACCGGTTGAGGTCAGCTGCTCCCTGGCAATAAGCTGAGACAGAAGCGCTTTGAGATTCTCTTGTGACAGGCCCGGCAAAAGCCCTACGGCGTTTTTTAAAACGTCTTCCTTTTCACTTCCAGGAACATGATTGAAACACCCGCCCTGCGTTAAGGCATTGTAAAGCTCAAGGCCACTGGACCGGGTTTCAGATTTTTTTTCTTCTGACCTGTCACTTATGTAGACCACTCGTTTTTTGGCAGCCCAGGCCCTTAATTCAGACTCTTTGAAAATCCCATAACGCCCCCGCCTGTCAACTGGAATCCTGCCCTGCCTGATCCATCTCTCCAGGGTCTCGGGATTCAAATCCAGCCGTTGTGCAATTTCTGATATGCCAAGTTTCATAATTATTCTGTGTTTCTGTTTCCTTGTTTCAATGGGTTATTTTCCTGTCTCCATACCGGCAAAGGCCCTGGCTATGCTGTCCCTTTCATAAACGATTTCCACCCGCCGGTTCCTTGCCCGCCCCTGCTGCGTATCGTTGGTGGCGACAGGATGGTACTGGGCATATCCTTCAGCGGATATCAGTTGAGGATTTACCCCTTTGTCAACAATCAGCCTTACCACAGAGCAGGCCCTTAAACTGGACAGCTCCCAGTTGGAAGGTATTTGCGTGGTACTGATGGGCGTTGCATCGGTAAACCCCTTTATCTTAACATGATAGGCAAATCTTGAAAGAATGGATGCCACCTTTTTCATTATATCAAGCCCCCGGGGAGTCAGCTCAGTGCCGCCGGGGTCAAAAAGCAGAAGATCGGACAGGGTGATCACCACCCCCACATCGGTTTCAGCAACCGATACCATGCCGCCGAGCTTATTGAACATGACAAGCTCCTTGACTTCACTGACAATTTCATCCATCTCCTTTTGAATCATACCCCCGAGTTCATCAATTTTCTGATTTTCCACCGGCTTTTCAGACGGGACGGCATGCATGGTCAGCCCTTCCCTTGTCCCGGTTTCAGGAACCGACTGAACACCAAGGGCACTGCGCAGAGAATCGACCAGTTCTTTGAAGGTCTCCTGCTGGGTGGTGCTCATGGCAAACAACAGAACAAAAAAGCACATCAGAAGGGTGACCAGGTCTGCAAAGGTGGCCAGCCATCCAGGCTTACCTCTGCCGGAGCTTTCGTCTTCATCTTCTTCAAAAGATGCCAGGACCGGTACATCTTCTTCTTTATCGTCAGCCATATATCAGCCTTTTACTGTGCAGGGTTAAACTTGTTTGATCCGGTTTGAATACTTTGATCCGGTTTGAGTATTTCTCAGCATTACCAGGGATAAACCTGTTTCTAGGCATCGCTGCCTTCACCCTTTGCTCCCTCACCCAGGTATACATTCAGCTTGTCCTCCATGAGCCTTGGATGTTCGCCCTCTCTGATCGAGACAACCCCTTCATAGATGATGTTCATATTGGAAATCTCCTCGCTGCTCCTTGTCTGAAGTTTTTCAGACATGGGAATAAAAAAAAGATTGGCAAGAACAGCACCGTAAAATGTAGTTATCATGGCAACGGCCATTTTCGGACCAATGGTAGAAGGATCATCCAGGTTGGCCAGCATCTGAACCAGACCGATCAGTGTGCCCACCATACCAAAAGCCGGTGCAAAGGCGCCCATGCTGGCATACATTGCGTATCCGGTTTTGTGCTCAGCCCTTGTCAACGCCATTTTCTTCTGCATGATCTGGGCAATATCCGCTGTTTTTACCCCGTCAACAGTCATCTGCAGCGCCCTTGCCAGATAGGGATCATTTGTGTCCTTTATATCGCCTTCAATGGAGAGGAGGCCTCCCTTTCTGGCTTTGTTGGATATTTCAACCAGATGGGCGATAATATCTTCGGGCTTTTCAATTTTAAACTTAAACACCTTAATGGTCACTTTTACAATTGTCAAAATGTCCTTAAGGGGATATGCAATCATTGTTGCAGCAAGGGTTCCGCCGACAACGACCATGACAGATGGAAGATTCCAGAACATGCCAAGGCCGCTGCCCAGGAGAATGGTCACACAAACAAAGCCAATACCCGACACAACACCTATAATTGAAGCCAGATCCATACTATTCCACCTTTATGCTAATTGTTTCTTCCAGGGGATACGACCGGTTGTACGTCATCATCATTCTGATAAATTCTTCTGTGAGCACGGTACCTGCGGAAAAAAGTTTGGTGCCTGAAGCGGTAAACATGCCCTCGCAGGTCTCCATACCCGGCTCAAGCTGATAGATCCCCACCTCCCTGACCTTACCGGGCTGTGGATTCAAGCAATTGAGTGCATATTTTCCAAGGCAGTGGACAATTCCGGGATCAAGCCGTTTTCCCGCGCGCTCTTCAAGCTGGACAAGCAGCTCTTCCACAGGCTGTTCAGGATTGGCGTACCAGAGATCATCCAGTAAATCAGCACCTGCCAGAATTCGTGACAACAAGGGAATGGACCTGCGTTTCAGACCATCTGGCCATCCAGATCCGTCAACATTTTCATGAAGATGCCTGATGATCTCTGCCACCTCTTTAAATCCTGAAAATTTTTCCAGAAAAAAAGCGCCTTTTTCAGGGTGCCGGTCAAATATTTTCTGTTCATAATCGGTAAGGTCTGATTTTTTCTTTGCAAACAGAAGATCCGGAACAAAAAGCAGCCCTGTTTCATGGAGCAGAGCTGCCCGGTTCAACTTTTTTCTGTCATAAGGGCTGACTTTAATTTTTTCAGCTGTAAAATCAGCAATCTCAGCTGTTCTTCGACCGTGTTCCTTGTTGTTTGCCTTTCTTGCCACTGTCATCTCAGCAATAAACAACTCAAGCTGCTTTAAATTATCCTGATACCGGGTGGACAATGTCTGAATTTCCCTTCTCAGATCTTCCCGCTCAAGGGTCATTATATTGATCTGTTTCAAGGTATTGTGTATCAGCTCTTTTTCCCTGTTCCAGGCTTTTTTGGCGCGGACAAAACCGGCTTTATATTTGTCTGCCGTTTCCATTGAGCGTTCAAGCATTCTGCTTTTCAGGACCAGCTGCTGTTTCAATTCTATTCTTTCAAGATACAAAGCTGTTTTTTTAACCAGCTCATGAACTGAAAAGGGATACCATAAAACATCGTCAAATCCATTTTCAAGGAGATACAGCCGCTGAGAGGCCACTGTCTCAGGGGAAATCACAGCTATAAAAACAGGGTTTCCGACATTATCTTTTTTCTTGAAATCAGAAACACGCCCAATACATTTTTCCCGGGAGTTCTGAAAAACATCCATCATGATAAAATCCGGCTTAAAACTTGAACTTGAATCAGATCCCAAAAAATTTTTCAGATCATCTGTAATTTTTACCTGCCAGTCTGTCTTCCGGGACAGGGACGTCAGAACATCTGAAATCTCAGACCTTTCTGTGGACCGGACATAAAGTGTTCGCTTGCTGTACTGGCTGACAGTTTTTTTCATCATCGAAAGCAGACTATAACAATTCAGTCAATAATTCAAATAATTTTTAAGGGGCCGGGGCCTGTTCAGAATAGGATTTCATCCACCAGTTGTCCCAGGAAGTCTCCATAATACTGCTGGCCAGATCCCGGCCGATGTCTGTTTTAAGCCGTTCAACAACAAATGGCAGCCATTTTTCAGGCGATTTTGCGCCGGTATCTTTGTGCTTTTTCAATTCAAGAATAAAGGACAGCTGATCAGCATCATTGGCAAGCTTTGCCTCCAGGGTTTTTCCCTGGTTGAACTCTTCCAAAAGTGCCTGCAGTTCATCCCCAAAGGAAAGCCCTGTGGCCATGTCACTGACCGCCTTAGCTTCTTTTGCATGAACATATTGTTTCTGCACATAGTTGAGATCCCCTGTTCTGGCCTCGGGCAGATCATGAATCAGGGCCATGGATATGAGTTTTTCCCGGTCAATATCAGGCACTGTTTTTGACATAACCAGACAGATGAATCCGGTCATAAAAGAATGTTCAGCAACACTTTCCCTTCCTGAACCTAAAAAATGATATCCTGACCTTGGCAGTTCCTTTAGAGTTTTTGCCTCAAAAAACAGATCTGCAATTCTTTTCATATGCTGTATTCCTTTTATTTTCTTCCAGATCCCTAATTTCTTGACATCCTGTTTTACAAAGAGTTAAATATACACTATATCTCTATTAAAATCACGGTACATTCAAAACTTTTATACAGGAGATACATCATGAAAAAAAATAATACAGGCGTATTCTGGATAACCCTGGCAGTTCTTTTCATATCTCCCCTGCTGTCCTTTGCCGGGGAAAAAGGAGAAAACGGTCCGGCGTTTTACTATACCATTAAAAAAGGAGATACCCTCTGGGATCTGTCCCAGCGGTTCTACAACTCCAGCTGGGAATGGCCGGGGCTGTGGAGCATCAATCAGCAGTTAACCAATCCCCACTGGCTGTATCCCGGCAATAAAATCAGGATATATTTAAAAAAGACGTTGACCCGGACTCAGCCTTCCAGACCATCAGAAAAGCCGCCCATCATTGTTACCCCGGAAATTCTGCCGACCCTTTACTACCCGGAAATGGACGGGATCAGCTTTGTCAGGCAGCGCACGATTCCCTCCCTTGGCAGGGTGATAAAAGGAGAACATGACCAGGTAATGATCACTGAAAATGAACTTGTTTATATTGAAGTCACAGGCAGCACTCCCATGGAAGAGGGACAGAAATACCTGGTGTTTTCAACTGAACCTATTTTCTATTCACAGGGTGTAACAGACAGGGAAAACCGCATCCAGGGCATCCTGCACCAGATTAAAAGCCTTGTTACGGTCCTTGAAAATCACGGCACCTACGTTAAAGCCAGGATAATCAACAATTTCAGATATACAGAATCCAAAGACAGGGTCATGGCCTATGAAAAAAAAGAACCCCTTGTTAAAATACATCCCTGTTCAAAAAATATTCAGGGCCGGCTGATCAGATCGGAAAACAACAACAGGCTTCTTGGAAACAACGCCATTGCCTTTATCAATCTGGGTGAAACCAGCAATATCCAGAAAGGACAGATCTATAATATTTTAAAGCGCCATGGGCCTGCCGGCCAATCACTTAACGTAAATATCAAGCCTTCCATACTTGGAAAGATAATTGTTCTCCACACTGAAAAAAGAACATCAACGGTTATGGTGCTGAGCAACCGCAGGGAAATCAGCCCCCATGCATTCATCGGCCAGGCTGACAATATCTCAGTTTTTCAGTCATCCCATGACATGTAAGCCCAAGGCCCTGGCTGCAGGCAAACAGGGCTGACCGGCTGCGGGCTCATGGCAGAGCCTCCGGGAAATCAGATCCAGGTGACCCTGAGGACTTCCTGGTATGTGGTGATACCGGCAAGCATCTTGTCAACGGCATTTTCCCTCAGGGAGGTAAGGCCTTCCATTCTGGCCCGTTTTCTGAGGCCTGATATGCTCACATCCGCTGAGGTCATCTTTTTCAGGCTTTCTGTATAGGGCAGCACCTCAAAAACAGCTTTCCTTCCTTTGTAACCGGTGTTTCTGCACTTGGGGCATCCCTTTCCCGCCTTTAGTTTGACCGGGCCCCTGCGCCCCAGATCCAGGCCCATGGCCTTGAGCTCATCTGCATCCATTTCAAAAGCGGTGATACAATGGGGGCAGATGGTGCGGACAAGACGCTGGGCAATGATTCCTGCAAGGGATGCCTGCACCAGAAACGAAGGAACACCGATATCCAGCAGCCGGGTCACCGAGGAAACCGCATCATTGGTGTGCAGGGTGGAAAGGACAAGATGACCTGTAAGTGCAGCCTGTACAGCGCTCTGGGCTGTGAGAAGGTCCCTGATTTCCCCTACCATGATGATATCCGGGTCCTGACGGAGAATATTCCTTAAAATAGAGTCAAAGGTCACATCAATGGCCGGCTGGACAGAAATCTGATTAAAATCCTCATGGATCATTTCAATGGGCTCTTCAATGGTTGTTATATTGACGGCAGGGGTTGACAGGGATCTCAAAGTCGAATACAGGGTTGTGGATTTACCGCTTCCTGTGGGGCCTGTGACAAGGATAATCCCGTGGGGCAGGGAAATCATCTGTTTATATCGTTCCAGATCCTTTGGAGAAAAGCCCAGAAGATCAATGTCCTGGAGCAGAACATCCGGGTCCATGATTCTCATGACAATTTTCTCGCCAAAAGCAACAGGGATAGTGGATACTCTGATCTCAATTTCAGTCCCTTCTTTTTCCGTCTTGATGCGCCCGTCCTGGGGCCTGCGCTTTTCCGCCATATCCAGGCGGGACAGGGTTTTTATCCGGCTGATAACGGCATTGTGAACCTTTCTTGGAAGCTTGAACACAGTATGAAGCATCCCGTCAATGCGCATCCTGACCAGACTTGTTTCCCGTTTGGGTTCAATATGGATATCGCTGGCCCGCTGGTCAAAGGCATAGGAAAACAAATGATTGACCGCATTAACAATATGATGGTCTGTGGCGGGAAGTTCTTCTGAGGATTGAAGACGAACGTATTGTTCCAGATTGCCCAGGTCCACCGAGGTCTTTGAAAACTGATCTTCCGCTGCTGTGATGGAGCGGCGGAACCCGAAGAATTCATCAATCAGCTTGATAATATCTGTTTTTGAACTGACCACAGGCGTTACCTTGAGATTGGAAACCCGCTGCACATCTTCAATGGCTTCATGGTTGAACGGATCAGGCGTGGCCACCACAAGACGGCCCTCCGCCATTTCCAGGGGAAGCAGCAGATGCCTCATGGCAAAGGTCCTTGGTATAATCCTGGTCACAAGGTTCAGTTCCAGGGTCAGGGGATCAATCTTTTTATAATCCACTCCCCAGCCTTCAGCCAATGCAGCGTACAGGGTGTCTTCATCAATTATTTTCAAGGGGTTGTCCGCCCGTTTCAGCTTCAGGGCGGTAATTACATCGGGAAAGGTTACCAGGTTCTGAATCCCGGCATTGAAACAATTTTTCCCGCTGTCTGCCCGTTTCTTTTCCAGATTCTTTTTTAAACGGGTTTCATTTTTTAAAAGGTCCTCTGCTTTTTTCCTTGACACCATACCGGATTGGACCAGGATAGCGCAGATATTTTCCGATGCATAAGGCGCTTTGTTTTTATTCATTCCCCACCTCTGTTTGTCACAATTCACTGTGAGGGCTCAGGATTAAATTTATTTGCCCAAATTCGTTTAATATGATAATTGGTGTCTATTATGACACAAATCATCAGTATATCCAACCAAAAGGGCGGTGTAGGTAAAACCACCACCGCCGTAAACCTTGCAGCAGCACTTGCCCTTTCAGGAAAAAAAATCCTGTTGGTGGACTGCGATCCCCAGGCCAACGCAACCTCTGCAACAGGGCTTGATAAAAACGCGTTACAGGTTTCCCTTTACCACGGTCTGATCAAGGAAGCTTCTCCCCATGATATCATCTGTAATACAGAAACAACCCATCTTCAAATCATGCCGGCCAATGTGGAACTTATCGGTTTTGAGGTTGAAATGATGAATGAAGCATTAAGGGAGGAAATGCTCAAAAAACTGCTTGCCCCTGTAAAGGCGGATTATGATTTTATTTTCATAGACTGCCCGCCCTCTCTCACCCTTTTAACATTAAACGCACTGGCTGCGGCGGATTTTGTCCTGATTCCCCTGCAGAGTGAATTTTTTGCATTGGAGGGGCTGGGACAGCTGCTTGCCACAATCAAGCGCATCAAGGTATCCATCAATCCCTCCCTTAAAATCAAAGGAATCCTGCTTACCATGTTTGACAAGCGGACCAATCTTTCAAAACAGGTGGTGGCAGATGCAGAAATGCATTTTAAAGACATGATCTTTAAGACAAGGATTCCAAGAAACATAAGACTGGGTGAAGCCCCGAGTTTTGGAATGCCGGTGATCACCTACGACAGAGCATCCATGGGATCACAAAGTTATATTGCCCTTGCAAAGGAATTCCTTGAACGATGACTAAAAAAACCAAACGTACCGGACTGGGTAGAGGAATTTCCGCCCTTATCCCCGGGATTGAATCCCTGGACGAGCACAGCAGTGATTTTTTCATGTGCAGAATTGAAGATATCACCCCCAACCGATATCAGCCAAGGTCCAATTTTTCCGATGAAGACCTGGACCGGCTGAAGGAGTCCATTATAGAACAGGGTATTCTACAGCCGCTTTTGGTCAGAAAAAATGATGACAGCTATGAACTCATAGCCGGAGAAAGAAGGCTGAGGGCTGCCAAAAAGGCCAATTTCAGCCACGTGCCAGCCCTTATCAAGAATTTGACCAACGAGCAGATGCTTGAAGTATCGATCATTGAAAACATCCAGCGGGAAAATTTAAATCCTCTGGAAGAAGCCCAGGCCTACCATAGACTTATCACTGAATTTCAATATACCCAGGCTGAGGTGGCGGGAAAAGTAGGTAAAAGCAGATCTGCCATTGCCAATTTTATACGCCTGATCACCCTGCCTGAACCCATCAGAAAAAGTCTGGAGGCAAATGAAATCTCAATGGGACATGCCAGGGCCCTGCTGGGTGCGGGATCAGAAGAAGAGCAGTTGGAGGCCTGGGAAATTGTAAAGACCAGGGCCCTTTCCGTGCGGGCAACGGAAAAACTCATCCAGACCATCAAATCCCGGCCTGAAAAGAAACACCAGGATATCCCGTCTGAAGAAGAAGAAAAAGAGCTGGAACAGATCTGTGCCATGCTTGAAAAAAGAATCAATTCAAAAGTTAATATCAAGAAAAATGGAGAAAAGGGAAAACTGATGATCAGTTTTAACAATCAAACAGAACTGGACCGTATCCTGACCCTTTTCAACACAGCGCAATGAAGATAATAATTGCAAAAACTGCTGGATTCTGCATGGGAGTGAGACGGGCCGTGGATATGGTTCTGGACGCATCCCAAAGCACACAGGGCCCCATATGCACATACGGACCACTGATTCATAACCCCCAGGTCCTTGAAATGCTTGAAGAAAAGGGAATCCCAAGTATTTCAATCATTCCGGAAAAAGCAGAAGGAACCATTCTTATCCGGGCCCACGGGGTTCCGCCCCGGGATGAAAAAGCCCTTGAAAAAGCAGGCTTTCAAATTATCAATGCCACATGTCCCCGGGTGATCCGGGTTCAGACCATTATCAGAAAATACGCTGAAAAAGGGTATGCAGCCATTATCATTGGAGACAGGGACCACCCGGAAGTAAAGGGGCTTCTCGGTTATGCATTGGAAAACGGGTACACTGCCGCATCAATTGAAGAATTCAAAGCCCTTCCTGAATTTTCAAACGCCGTTATTGTGGCCCAGACCACCCAGAACACCGCCCTTTACAATGACATCAAACAATGGACCCAGGCCAACTGCCCCCATTACCTTGTCTTTGACACCATATGTGATTCAACGGAAAAGCGCCAGGCAGAAGTTCGAACCATTGCAGAAAACAGTGATGCCATAGTCGTCATTGGCGGCAAAAAAAGCGGCAATACCCAAAGGCTTGCCCAGATTGCCAAAGAAACAGGAAAGCCCTGGTTTCACATAGAAGACATAAAGGAACTGGATTTTAAAAAGCTGGCAGATGCTGAATCTGTGGCGGTTACCGCAGGTGCGTCAACACCCAACTGGATCATCAACAAAACCTGCCGGGCAATTGAGGAATTTTTTCTAAAAAGAAAGCATTTTACCTCTCCATTTTTATTTCAGACAAGGGACTTTCTTTTAAAATCAAATCTTCTTCTGTCCCTGGGGGCAGGATGTCTGACCTATGCTTCCTTTCGGCTCCAGGGCCTGGATCACAACATCCTCCATGCATTTATCGCCATGCTGTATATACTGTCCATGCAGATCATCAACAATATTTTTTCCATAAAATCCGACAAATACAACAATCCAGGCAGGGCCCTGTTCTACGGAAGACATAGAACGGTTCTCACCCTTCTTTCCGCTGCCTGCGGCGGAGCCGGTCTTTACATGGCCTTTTTTCTCAATACCATATCTTTTTTTGTTCTCATGGTAATGAGCATTCTGGGCCTGTCTTATAATTTTAAAATAATACCGGGAGGTATAAGTGGCAGCAGAATAAGACGAATAAAAGACATCCCCGGCTCCAAAACCATTCTCATATCAGCTGCCTGGGGAATTGTAACCACCATTCTGCCTGGATTGAATGGATCAGCCACTGTTTCCCTTTTACCGGCTTTGATTTTCTGCTCAGGACTGGTTTTTGCCAGAACTGCCTTTTTTGATATCCTTGAAATTCAGGGCGACAAAATAACAGGCAAGGAAACCATCCCGATTATTATCGGAGAAAAAAACAGTGTCCGTTTAATAAAGGCCATACTGATACTGCTGTTTCTTGTCCTTTTATCTGCTGCCGGCCTGGGCATTATTGAAACATGCGGTTTTTTAATTGCCCTGGTGCCTGTTTTCATGCTTTATACGGTTCATTGCAGTGAAAAAGGAAATATAAGATCCAATGCCCGGCTTGAGTTTGTTATTGAATCCCATTTTATCCTGGCCGGCATTCTGGCCATGCTCTGTTAACAGAGGAAATTCAAATAAATGTCAAAAGATTCAGAACGCAGTTATCCACGCATTGCATCCCTTGCCCTGAAACACGGCCTTGTCAGTGAAGAAGACATAAAAAAGGCTGTGGATGCATGTACCGGTGAAAAAAAAGATTCAGAAACAGCCCTTAACGCATATCTGCTTGAAAACAAGCTGCTTTCCGAAAAAAACATAAAAAGACTGAATGCGGCTTCCCGAGCCATTACCATCAGACAGAAGGATATCAAATTCGGCACCATTGCCATTCAAAACGGATTTGTCAGCCAGACCCTGCTCGAACTTGCCCTGCAGGAGCAGAGAACCCGTCTTGAAAAAGAAAAAAAAGCCGTTCTGGTAGGCGATATTCTTGTTGAAGCCGGAATCATGTCTGAAAATCAGCGAAACACAGTCTTAAAAGAGCAGAAACGCCTTAAAAAGATAATTGCCAAAAAAAACAGCCCTGTTGCTGAAAAAGAAACCAGACCAGGCCCTGAACCAGAAGAAAAAATCCCTAAAAACAAAAAAATGATGGAAACCACCATCATGGGAATAAAACTCACCATACCGGAAGATGCCAGTGCTGCCTATATTTCAAAAACAGATCAATTCAGCGATGCACTTACGGTCCAGGACATAAAACAGATTCTAAATGATCAGAATATTATATACGGCATTGTTGAAGACAGACTCATCAATGGTTTTATCAGATCCAGCGGATTTAAGGAAAAGCCATTCAGGGTGGCAAAAGGTATTCTGCCCCGGAAAGGGAAAGATGCAGAAATAAAATTGTTTTTTGACGCAGATCACCTAAAGGCGGGCCTTATCAACGGACAGGGCAAAATTGACTTTAAGGAAAGGGGGAAAATTCCCCGCGTTGAACAAGGGTTTATCCTTTGCGAGAAACTCCCTTTAAAAGGGGAACAGTCCGGCAAAAACATTTTTGGAGAGGTGACATCTGTTGCTCAGGCAAAGGATATTCAGCTTAAATACGGCAAAGGAACACGACTGTCCGAAGATAATTTAAAGGTGATTGCCGCAGTCAGCGGTCAACCTAAATATTCATGGTCAGGCATATTCAGTGTTCTTGACGAACTTGTGACCAAAGGTGATGTAAACTATGAAACCGGACACATTGACTATCAGGGCAACGTAAAGGTCAATGGAATCATCAAAAATGGATTCAAT
>JAWOEJ010000187.1:0-11386 GCA_046482845.1 Desulfobacteraceae bacterium
GACAAACTTGATGAAGACAGGGCTGTACACCAAACAGAAGACGGGGTTGAAAACCTTGTTAAAATAATTGAAGGGTGGGTGCCCAAACCTAAAATCAAGGCTTTAAACAACTATCTTGGTGATGGCAGCAGCTGACGGAAAAACAAGCGAACAAATATGCGCCCTGACCAGAGAAGATGACAACGGGATGAATGATGTCTGTCTCCAGGTCCGTGTAAAACCTATTACCCTGGAGGCCACCCCAAAGGGCGGGGAAATTCAACTGACGGTCAGGACAGACACACATTCCATCTCCTGGGACGTGTGGAACAGCGCCCCCATACCGGAAAAAATTCAACAAAGGATCTTCCAGCGCCACTTCAGCACAAAATCAGGTTCTGGCAGGGGCCTTGGCACCTATTCCATGAAGCTGTTCGGTGAAAAATATCTAAAAGGGAAAATTTCTTTTTCCACCAGCATTGAAACAGGTACTGTTTTTACATTTACCCTTCCTCTGAAGTGATTATCCAAACTCTTTGAAATAAAGGAGAATACCATGGAACAAGTTCTTAAACAATTGACACTGGAATTTTTTGGAAAAGGAAAGCATAAAATTTCACCAGAAAATTTTTTTGATCTGGAAAAGGGGTTTCTTCTGGATGTCAGATCCAGGGAAGAAGCCGGCTCTGTTATGATAGAAATGGGATTTCATACACATCTGGAATGTAAAAATATCCCTGTAAATGAAATTCCAGACAGAATAAAAGAAATCCCAGGGGATAAACCCATTGCTGTATTCTGTCCTGCAAATGTAAGATCGGCAGTGGTTTATGCCTATCTGATGTCAAAAGGATTTACGGATGTCCGTATTCTTGAGGGCGGCTATTCTGCTTTAACTGATGCTGTGAAACCCGGTAAAATTCTCAAAGCTGTTGAAAAAAACAGAGGATAAAGTTTAAATGGGAAATCTGATCCTCACAGGGGTGTTTATCTTTATTGTTGCCGCATCCATGACCATGGTAGGAAAAGGCGGTGGAAATTTTTACGTGGTCATACTGACAATTTCCGGCATCCCCATGCACGAGGCAGCAGCAACCGGTCAGTTTATCCTTTTTTCCGCTTCTGTCGCAGCCATGATGATTTTCCAGAAAAACAAATCCATATCATGGACACTGGCTTTGCTGACAGGCAGCCTGACTGCTGTGGCTGCCCTTTGCGGCGGTTATTTTTCTCATCTGTTCAGCGGTTTTATGCTTAAACTCATATTTGCCTTTATGTTGTTTGCAGCAGGCATTTTAATGCTAATCCCGGTTTCAGCAAAGGGCAGCTCCATAGGAAATAACAAATTTGGAAGAATAAAAATCCGATCCGGCCAGGACATATTCCGTGTCAACCTGTTCATTGCCCTGCCCATTACTGTGTTAACCGGTTTCGGAGCCGGGATGGTAGGGGTTTCAGGCGGATCTTTTCTGGTTCCCTTGATGGTACTGGCCTGCGGTGTGTCAATGCATACAGCAGTAGGCACCGCATCCGCTCTGATTGCCACAACAGCCTTAATGGGATGTATCGGCCATGCCGTACAGGGAGACTTTAATCCCTCATGGGCTGTGCCTCTGGCTGCTGTTACCATCATGGGAGGAATACTTGGCGGTAAATTTGCCTTAAACTCAAAACCGGATTATTTAAAAAAACTCTTTGCCTATACCAACTGGATTGCCGCTTTTTTCATGCTGTTCAATGCCCTGCAGTCATAACCCGCCCCTTTTACTCGATCATCAAGTTTTTTGAATAGCACCGCCCCCACCGGTTGCTCTGTCATGAACGAGAACGACGGAGGACTTTTTGCCCTGTCAGCCTAAAAATCAAAAACTGCGGCCACTTGTCCTCAAACAGTTTGATTTTTTTAACGCCTGGCAGGGCAAAAAGTCTGAGCTCCTTTGGTTCTCAATGTTCATGACAGAGCAACCGATGGGGGCTTTTAATCGGTTTTTCCATAGAAAAACTTGACAATCGAGTTTCAAAAACTGATGAATTTCTTGACTAACTTTATCCAAATGTATATAAAATTAACTCTTTAACCGATGATCATGTTTACCTGTGAAAGCTCAGGTTTACCTGTCAGGGGGTCATCTGAGGGGTCAGGCGTGCCATCTGAAAAATTTTAACAGCAGAAGCAATTATGGACAGCCAGCAATGAAAAAAAGCATCATGATCACAACGCTCTGCATGACATCTTTTATTTTGTGCAGCCTGCTGTTTTCAGGTCAGTTTACCGCTAAAAGCAGACTTTTAAGCAAAATCACAGACATTACCCAGAGGGAATGCAGCGCATCCAGCAGGAAGCCCAATACAGACGACACACTTTCTTCCCAGGAAAATCTCAACTTAAAATCCCCTAAAAACATTGTCCTTGAAAAAGTTTCCCTTGAAAAAATCAATAGATCCAGGCGGTATCCGGGAACAGTCAATGCCTGTAACGAAAGCCGCCTGGCTTTCCGTGTGGGAGGGCCTCTGATTAAAGTCAATATCCAGCCAGGAGATATGGTTAAAAAAGGGGATATCCTCATGCAGATAGATCCCCAGGATTTCAAGGACCAGATTCAGGTATTAAACGCCCGTATCAAAGGCGCCCGATCACAGCTTGAAACAGCAAAACTGGATTTTAACCGTATACAGAAACTTGTCGGCCAAAACGTCGCTCCCCAGGCAGATTTCGACCATGCCCGCAACCTCAGAAGCGCTGCAGAATCTGCTGTTGAGCAGCTCAGGGCAGAACTTGCCATTGCCCGGCACAAGCTTTCCTATACATTTCTTGCAGCGCCCTACAACGGAATGATTACATTTCAAAATATTGAAAATTATGAAATGGTCGCACCCGGCCAGGTGGTTGTGGGACTTCATGACATCTCCCAACTGGAAATCAGAATCAATGTGCCGGAAAATGAAATAGCAAACCATCCCCTGAAAGCCGGCAGCCCGGCAACTGCCAGATTCCCCGCGGTTGGAGACCAGCCTTTCAGGGCAGTGCTCAAGGAATGGAACACCTCCGCAGACAGAAGCAGCAGTACCTACGCAATCACCTTTATCATGCCCCATCCTGAACATGTACAGATTCTGCCGGGAATGACCGCTGAAATTCAGTGGACAGAGGAACAGTCCAGTGCGCCAGCTGTGACAATTCCAGCCGGAGCCCTGGTCACCAATACTTCCAGACAGGCATTTGTTTGGATTTTCAACCGAAAAACATCAACAGCATCCCGGCAGCCGGTCACACCGGGCCCTTTGTGCAAAGGGTCCCGACTAATTATTGAAAAAGGACTTTCCCCCGGCGATGAAATTGTCACCCAAGGGGTGGATTTTATCGTTGAAAATATGCCCCTGATTCCGGTTATAAAAAATAAAACAAAAGAGAAAAAGCAGCCTTAAAAAAGGCAGAAATTCATGAACCCAGCTAAATTCGCACTGGAGAAACGCACCCTCATGACCGTAGCCGTCATTATGATCGTCGGCATCGGGGCCATGGCATTCAACAACCTCGGACGGCTGGAAGATCCCACATATACCATAAAGACCGCCCTGATCATCACCCCCTACAGCGGCGCATCCCCTCTGGAAGTTGAACATGAAATTACAGAGACAATAGAAGAAGCAATCAAGGAAATGGGACAGGTCAAGGAAATCTACAGCACCTCCAAGGCCGGAATTTCCTATGTGTACGTAGACATGAAAGATACATTCAGGGCCGGGGATCTGCCCCAGATATGGGATGAGCTGCGCAGAAAAATATATGATGTACAGTCCCGGCTGCCCCCGGGGGCAGGACCGTCCATTGTCAACGATGATTTTGGAGATGTGTACGGGGTTTTTTTTGCCCTTCACGGCGCCGGCCATTCCTATGCAGCACTTAAGGATTATGCCGAATACCTGAAAAAAGAGCTGCTGCTCTGCAAAAATGTCGCCAAAATAGACTTCTGGGGCCTTCAGCAGGAAGCGGTTTACATTGAGTTTAAACGTGCTAAAATCAGTGAACTGGGCCTTTCCATGGATCATATTATGGCAACCCTGCAGACCCAGAATATTGTTGAGAAAAGCGGGCATGTAGATGTTGACAGGGAATATATGCGCATCAATCCCACTGGAGAATTTACCTCAGAACAGGAAATCGCAGATCTTCTGGTCTCCAGCCGTTCGGGCAGCCGGGTCCGCTTAGGGGACATTGCTGAGATTTACCGGGACTATACTGATCCGCCAAGAAACCTTTTACGGTTCAATGGAAAACCAGCCATCGGCCTTGGCATCTCCACCATTGCCAACGGTAATGTCATCACCATGGGCAAGGCTGTCCAGGAAAAACTTAAAACCCTTAAAGCAAAGCAGCCCAGAGGAATGACCCTGGACATCATCTACTATCAGAGCAAAGTGGTGACTGCTTCTGTAAACGTGTTCCTTACGAATCTGGGGGAGGCCGTGGGCATTGTCATTTTTCTGTTAATGCTTTTCATGGGATGGAAATGCGGACTGCTCATCGGAATCATGCTGCTTCTCACCATTCTGGCCACCTTTATCGGTATGTATATCATGGGGATTGATCTCCAGAAAATCTCCCTGGGCGCCCTGATTCTGGCCCTGGGTATGCTGGTGGACAACGCCATTGTGGTGGCTGACGGTATCCTTGTCCGGCTGGGAATGGGAGAAAAAAAGGAAAGCGCTGCTGTCAAGGTTATCCAGGAAAACGGCCTCCCCCTTTTAGGGGCGACCCTTGTGGCGGTGCTTGCCTTTACCGCCATTGGATTTTCACCGGGCAATGTGGGGGAATTCTGCAGATCTCTTTTTGATGTCATGGCTTTGTCACTGTTTCTCAGCTGGATTATTGCCATGACCCTTACCCCGCTGTTCTGTGTGTGGTTTTTATCTGTACCGGAAAAGGCCCACAAAACAACCTCTTCCAAAAATCTTTTTTTCCGGTTATACCGAAGCCTGCTTTATACCAGCATCCGGTTCCGGTTTCTGACCCTGTTCAGTATTATACTGATATTATTCATTTCCATGACCTGGTTTGAAAAAATTCCCAAATCCTTTTTTTCCCCATCCACCCAGAACTATTTCTTTGTAAACTACTGGAAGCCCCAGGGCACGCATATTGATCATACATCACGGGACATGAGGCAAATCGAAAAAACCATTCTGAAAATGCAGGGCGTCAAAAACGTCACATCCTTTGTGGGTGAAGGGGCCATGCGCTTTATTCTGTCCTATGATTATGAAATTCCCAATTCAAGTTACGGTCAGATCCTTGTGGAGGTGGACGATTACCATAAAATTGACAGCCTGATTCCACTGGTGGAACAGCATCTCAGCCAGAACTTTCCGGATTCAGAGCCCTTCTGCATTAAAGTCATCAACGGCCCGCCAGTCACCTATCTGGTGGAAGCAGAATTCCGGGGACCGGATATTAGCACACTTCAGAACATGGCAGACCAGGCAAAAGAAATCATGTACAATACTCCCGGAACCCGTGACATACGGACGGACTGGCGCCAGCAGGTCCGTGTGATCCGCCCGGTTTTCTCCGAAGACCAGGCAAGAAGAGCCGGTGTCAGCCGAAGCGATTTGTCCAATGCGCTGCAATGGAATTTTAACGGAATTACAACAGGGATCTACAGGGAAAAAGACGAACTGATTCCCATCATCACCCGCCCTGTAAAATCCGAGCGCTCAAGTGTGAACAATCTAAAAAACATTCAGATCTGGTGCTCGGCCAGACAGACCTTTGTTCCCATCAACCAGGTGGTCACGGACATCAGAACGGTCTGGGAATGGCCTGTTATTCAACATCAGGATCAACAGCGCTCCATTACTGTTCAATGTAACCCTGTCAAAGGCAATGCAGAAAACCTGCGCCTTGCCATGAAAGAACCCATGGAAGACATAGCGCTTCCACCGGGATACACCATGACCTGGGAGGGGGAGTTCAGCCAGTCCGCTGAAGGCAGAGCCCCATTAAAGAAAATATTTCCATTATGTGTTCTGGGAATGTTTTTAACGGTGGTGGCCCTGTTTAACTCCATCCGCAGGCCTTTGATCATCTTTTTAGCGGTTCCCCTGTCCATGATCGGCATTACCGCAGGCCTGCTCATTTTTAATCTGCCCTTTGGATTCATGTCCATCCTTGGATTTCTGGGATTATCCGGCATGCTGATCAAAAATGCCATTGTCCTCATTGAACAGATAGAAATATACATGCGGTCCGGCATGGCCCCGTTTAAAGCCATTCTTGATGCATCAGTCAGCCGGCTCCGGCCGGTAACCATGGCATCGGGAACCACCATTCTCGGCATGGGGCCTCTGGTATATGACCCTTTATTTGCATCCATGGCAGTTACCATCATGGGAGGACTTTTTATTGCAACTTTTCTCACCCTGATTGTGGTACCGGTATTCTACTCCATTGCCTACGGCATAAAAGCAGAAAAAAAAGTCTTATAAAACAGAACCATATCTTCAAAGGATAAAAAAATGGCAAAACTTGTTTTATTACGTCACGGAGAATCATTCTGGAACAAAAAAAATATATTTACAGGATGGGTGGATGTTCCCCTGTCAAGAAACGGAATCATCGAAGCCTTAGATGCCGGAGAAAAAATCGCTGACCTTGAATTTGATCTGATTTATACCTCTCTGCAGATACGCGCCATAGAAACGGCCTTAATTGCCATGACAGTAAACACCGGTTTAAAAACCCCGGTCATTATTCACAAAACTGGAAAAATGAAACACCAGGCCGCCATCTACAGCGATGCAACCCAGACAGAAACAATTCCTGTGTACTGTGACTGGCGGCTTAATGAGCGCTTTTACGGTGAACTTCAGGGAAAAAACAAAGCTGAAACAGCCGCTGTTTACGGCAGCGCCCAGATCCTTAAGTGGCGCAGAAGCTATGACGTGTCCCCGCCCGGCGGTGAAAGCCTGAAAAACACGGCAGAGCGGACCATCCCTTTTTTCACACAGACCATAGTAAAAGAACTGGCACAGAAAAAAAATATTTTAATCTCCGCCCATGGCAACAGCCTGCGCTCCATTGTAATGTTTATTGACCAGCTGACCCCGGACGAGGTAATAAAGCTTGAGATCCCAACTGGCGTCCCTTTGTTTTACGAGTACAGCAATGATACATTAAAAAAATTAAATTCAGATGGGGGACAAGGATGATGATACCTTCAGAAAAAAATGCAGCAGATCTTTTTTTAAGCGATACAGGCTCCTGTCAGACTGCCCTGGTAACAGGTGCCAGCCGCGGCATCGGCAAAGCTGTTGCCCTGGAGCTGGCAGGATCCGGCCGATACGTGTTTGTAAATTATATCAAAAATGAAACAGCTGCCCAGACAACCCTTTCTGAAATCATAAGGACCGGCGGAAAAGGAGAGATCATCTGCTTTGACGTTGCCGATTTCAGCCAGGCTGAGGCAGGTATAAAATTTATACTGGAAAAAAATGGAACCATAGATATCCTTGTCAATAACGCAGGCATAGCTGAAGATATGCTGTTGGTGCGGATGAAACAGAAACAATGGCAGCGTGTCCTTGACACCAATTTAACCGGCTTTTATAATATTACCCGTCCTGTGGTAAAAAACATGATTAAAAACAGATTCGGCAGAATCGTCAATATCACTTCCGCCTCAGGTCAAACGGGCCAGGCCGGCCAGGTCAACTATTCTGCATCCAAAGCCGGGCTGATCGGTGCCACAAAAGCACTTTCCAGAGAGGTGTCATCAAGAAACATCACGGTAAATGCCGTTTCTCCGGGATTCATTCAAACTGAAATGGTGGAAAAACTCAAACCTGAGGAAATTACCAGAATTGTACCCATGCAGCGGGCTGGCACTCCCGACGAGGTTGCCTTTGCTGTTGCCTTTCTCTGCTCCAGCAGAGCCTCTTATATTACCGGACAGGTTCTTGGTGTAAACGGCGGCATCGTTTAAACGCTTTTTGTTGTCAATTTCAGGAGGTTCACTTTGATCCAAGTCCTTATTTTTCAGGGTAAAACACGGATGGCCACTGGCCTATCCCGATGAGAGCACCCGAAATCAGATCCGGCAGGCCTGGCAGTCAAGACCAGAGCGGTTTTAACCTCTGGTGAACAACCCTGGGGTCATGAAATGACAGGGTCCATTTTACCTGTTTTTTTGCAGACCCGTCTTGACAGGCCTGGATAAAAAATTAGATTGTTTAAAACCTGATCAATTTTTATATAACCCACATGTCCTGGCGGACACAACAAAGCATGAAAGATGTGAGCTTTTAACTGTTAGCTTTTAGCTGTTAGCTGTTAGCTTTTAGCTGTTAGCTGTTAGCTGAGTACTGATGGCTGACGGCTGAAGGCTTTCATATTTATTGTAAATTAAACACAAGGAGAAGGATTTATGAGTGGACAATTAAACTGGTTCAAAGGCGGGCTTTTACTGGGTGCCGCCTTTCTTGCCGCAGTGGCTTTTGTTAAACCCATTGGGGTCTCCACCCAGTTTGTTATTGCCGACGGCATCGTCTGGAACCTGTTCTCAGACACCTTGATTCAAAAAGATTCCGGGAACAAGTCAGGCTATTCAAGTACCAATGCATATTTAAACAAAAGTGGTGGTAAATATGCTAAAAATGTGGCCAACCCCTTAAATTACAGCTTTGTCTTTGTTATCGCCATGGCCCTGGGGGCATTTCTATCCTCACGGTTGGGCGGTCCCAGGCCGACCCCGATTGACCGCACTGCCCCTGATGTCTGGCGCCGGCGTTTCGGAGAAAATCCTGTATTGCGGTATGCAACAGTATTCTGTGCGGGAATAATCGTACTTTTCGGGGCCCGCCTGGCCGGAGGATGCACCAGCGGTCACATGATGAGCGGTATGATGCAGACCTCCCTGAGCGGTTATCTGTTTGCCCTGGGGACTTTTTCCGTAGCCGTTCCAGCAGCCCTACTGGTTTATAAACGAAAATAGGAGGTGATTTATGACAATCGTTTCTGCAGTCTTACTTGGCATCTTTTTCGGATTTGCCCTGCAGCGGGTCGGGGCAACCAACCCCCAGAACATCATTAACATGCTGCGTCTTAAGGATCTGCACCTTATGAAAGCCATCTTCTTTGCCATCGGGATCAGCAGTATTTTTTTATTTATCCTGATGGCCGCCGGCGTTATCAATGCCGCTCATCTCTCTGTCAAAAGCAGCTACATCGGCGTGATCATAGGTGGTGCACTGATGGGTCTTGGATTTGCCGTTGCCGGCTACTGCCCGGGCACCAGTCTGGGCGCCCTGGCTGAAGGACGAAAGGATGCCCTGTTTTTTTCAGGCGGCGGTCTGATAGGGGCTCTGATGTATACCCTGATTTACGGCAGTATCCAGGACTCTTGGCTTTTTACCAAAATCGCCGGCGGCAAGGTAATGCTGGCTGCAGGGTCAGACAAATTCCAGGCATTGCTGCCCATGGTGCCGGGCACGGTACTTGCCTGTATCATCGGGGTTGTTTTCATACTCATTGCCTGGAAACTCCCGGACAAAATCTGATTCTCCCCATCCAACCAGAGGCCCTGCTTCGCGCAGGGCCTTATTCAGCCTGTCAAAGACAGAGCCCATATTGGTCTGATCTGAAAGCCCATCAGTATACAGGAAACCGCTGTATATAGTCTGCCAAATGATCAGACAGAATTTGCTCCAAAACGGGCCTGTCATTTCTTGATTGGTTTCATATGTTTTTGTATGACAAATGAATCAACCATCTCTTTTGCCACATTATAGGCTTTAAAAGAAAGGGTGTTTCTATTGATGTGAATGGTATGAAACCATATATTGCGTGACATTGTCTTTTCCATGAGATGATCATACCGGGACGAGACAGGGTAAAACTTGGCACCGCTGTTGGAAATCAGATAAATGGTGCCGGGTTCATCACTGGAAACCGGTTTGTGGTGTTTCAATGGTGCGGTTCTGGCATATCCATGGTCATGGCCCTGCAGAACCAGATCCACTGAAAACCGGTCAAAAACAGGCACAAAAATGTTCTGATAGTCTTTTGTATCCCTGTATTTTGATATGGTATAAGCAGGCTGATGAACTGCAACAATAACCCATGGCAGCTGGTTTTTTGATAGACAGGATGCCATCCATTCAGCCTGTTCCTCAAGCTTTTCATTGCCGTTGAGCACCACAAAAAAGGCCCCCTGATATTCAAAACAATATGCGGTTTCCCCAAGGCCCTGGGGACCGTTTTCAGGCAGGGTAAACTGCGGTCGCCAGAACGGGGTGATCCTGTGCTGTTCAGGCGGGGTGATCCGCGGATCAGGATATTCATGATTGCCAGGCGTTAACACCTGGGGCACGGTTCTGGACATCCATCCCAGGGCAGAAAAAAAATCCCCCCATTGCTGATCATCATCGCCGTTATTGACCATATCACCGATAAACAGCCAGAATGCAGCATCAGGGTCTTTTTGAAAAGCCGCCTGGAAGACCTGGGAACACATGGAAAAAATGTCTTTTTGTATGTCTCCGAAATAAACAAAGCTGAAGGGCTCAGGACTGTCAACAGCTGCTTTGAACTGGCTCCAGGGACTCCAGGATTTTTCGCTGCCTACCCGGCAGGCATAAAGGGTACCTGGCTTCAGTCCTTTAAAGATAACAGAGTGATGAAAGACGCTGGTTTGATTACCTGTGATCAGAACTGATGATTTTGCAGTACAGGTTTCCGGCGTTTTTGACGTATCCAGCAGGTCTGCTGCTGGTATGATTTCACCCATTGGATTTTTTGAGGTTTCAGATGTACGCCAGGTCACGGCACAGCTGTTGTAAGGGGTTTCAGTCAGATTAAGAATAATTCTCTGAGGAGGGTTTCCTGCCTGCCCCAGAGACAGAGCAGGACCTGCCCATACAAGCAGAATCAGTATAGCAGCAACAACAGATTGAATTTTATTAAACATTTTCATAGGCTTTCATATAAACCGGCATGCCCGGTTTTAAAAAAAATTAGTAAAGTGTCCCCATATTTATTATTTATCCTTGTTCTTTGTAATCAAACCATGAATAATTGTCAACACATCACTTGATTGATCTCTTAACACTCGATTATCAAGTTTTTGTAAAAGGAACGGTTAAGAGCCCCCAGCGGTTGCCTGTCAGGAACATTGAGAACCAAAGGAGATCAGACTTTTTCCCTGCCAGGCGTTAAAAAAATCAAGCTGTTTGAGGACCAGTGGCCGCAGTGCCGCCGATTTTTAGCCTGGCAGGGCCACGAATACTTTTGATCAGTTCACGGGCCGCATTGATGCCGGTACGTGCGCGTATGATCTTTTCCGGTTTTCCCTGTTCGGGATAACTGATATGAATATAGAGGATCTTATTTCCGCGTTACCCCGGAAATAAG
>JAWOEJ010000103.1:0-21287 GCA_046482845.1 Desulfobacteraceae bacterium
AGCTGTTTGAGGACCAGTGGCCGCAGTTCTTGATTTTTAGCCTGGCAGGGAAAAAGTCCTCCGTCGTTCTCGTTCCTGACAGGCAACCGCTGGGGGCGGTGCTATTTAAAAAACTTGATAACCGAGTTTAACATTTACATTTCTTTATGATACAGCAGCAGGCCTGTCACTTTTATGGTGCAAAGTTCTGATAACCCGGAAAATTAAGAGTCAAAGGGTCTTCCTGTGTTTTACAGGCGGACCCCCCCGGCTTTTTTATTTATTTAAAGCGTAGATGTAAAAATGATCAGACTTGTTTTATTTCTTTCCCTTTTAGCGGCTTTTCCTCCCCTTGCAACAGACATGTACCTGCCTGCAATCCCAACCCTTGTAAAAATCTGGGATAAGCCGCTCTATCTTGTTAATCTTACCCTTGTTTTGTTTTTTGCCTTTTATTGTATTTTCATCCTGGTATACGGTCCTCTGTCTGATAAGTACGGCAGAAGACCGCCGCTTATGGTGGGGATTCTTATTTATATTGTTTCATGTTTTTTATGCGCGGCTTCTTTTAATGTGTATGTTCTTATTGCTGCAAGGATACTCCAGGCATCCGGGGCTGCTTCAGCGGCAAGTATTGCCCTTGCAATAGCCAAAGACAGGCTGCCCCGGCATAAAAGGGAAAAGGTGCTGAGTTATATTGCCGTGATCATTGCCCTGGCCCCCATGCTTTCCCCTATGATGGGAAGCCTTGTGATGCTCAGGTTTTCATGGCAGTGGATATTTATCCTCCAGGCTTTTTTTGGGATTATCGCCTTTGCAGGAGTTTTATTTATGGAGGAGTCCAATCAAGACAGACAGGATGTTTCATTCAAGGAACTTACAAAAGGCTTTTCCCAGATTTTGAAAAACAGAAATTTTTCATTTCTCATGGTCTGTTTTTCTATTTTATCATTGCCGCTTTTTGCCTTTATCGCTTCTTCTTCATTTATTTACATCACCTGTTTCAATGTAAGTGAAACTGATTTTGCGGTTTATTTCGGGATGAATGCGATTTTTTTAATGACCGGATCCTTTACCTGTGCACGTTTCGGCTCCAGAATAGGGACGATCCGGATGATAAATACCGGGATACTCGGGGGTATTGCAGGCGGGATTCTTCTCCTGCTCAAGATCGCCTCAGGTCCCATGCAGCTGATGATTCCCATGGCCATCATATCCTTTGCCTTTGGCATGAGCCGGCCGCCTTCCAATAATCTCATGCTGGAACAGGTCAGTAAAAATACAGGAACAGCATCATCGCTCATGATTTTTTCCTATTTTATCTGCGGAGCGGTTTCCATGGCCGTTGTTTCCCTTGAGTGGCCGGACAAGGTATTTTATCTGGGCGCCCTTGCTTCACTGGGCGGTCTGACGGCTTTTATCCTGTGGAATTTTATAAAGCCAAATCTTGTTGTTGATTTTCAATAATCCTTTGAGCGACCTCAGTACCTTGCGGTCAGCTTAATCCGCCAAGGGAGTGGGTTTTTACCATGGAAAAGTAACGGGGATGCCGAAGCGGTCATAAGGAAGATCACCCCATGATTAGGGATCATGACTGACAGGGGCATCCGGGTCAGGCGGATGTGCCTGCGCCTGCTTTTTTCCGCAGACGGGTCACCTGCTGCCCACCGATGCCCCAGTTGTCCGTTTCCACCTCGTCAATGACCACCACTGTGGTGGCGGGGTTTTTATTCAATACATTTTGAAGCAGTTCTGTGGCACCGGAAATCAGCTGGGCCTTTTGCTTTGGCGTTACTCCCTCATTGGTAATTTTGATGTTGACATAGGGCATGGTGCTTTCCTTGTTTATAAAGGGTTTTATGAAATGTTTATCAAGTGATTTTTTTCTCCTGTGACCAGAAAATGCCTGGGCCGTTCATCAAAGATCTGCAGATTTTCAAATCCAGCATTTTCCATCTGGCTCTTTACTGTTTCAGGGTGATATCTTAGTTCCAGGGGAGGGCCTTCTGGTGTTTTTTCTTTTTTCCAGTCTGCAATAAAAATAGTCCCCTTATCCTTTAAAATCCTGAAACTTTCATCAAGTATTTTGCCCGGCGCTTCCAGTTCATGGTGAAGGTGGATCATAAATACCAGATCAGCGCAATTGTTTTTAAGGGGAAGGGTTGTTTCTTCCATTTTAACCGGGATGATACCCGGGTGTCCGGGCGTAACATGGTCTTTCATCCACTGGATCATGATGTCTGAGGTGTCACAGGCAAATATCCGTCCGTTTTTGGTATACTCAAGAAAAGGGATGCTGAAAAATCCCGTTCCTGCACCAATATCCACCAGGATTTTCGGATTTTCAATATTTAGTTTTTTCCAGATATAGCCCGGAGGCAGATCTGCCAGTCTTTTGGGATTGTTTAATTTGTCCAGCTTTGCAGGGTTAAATTTTTTTTCAGCCATGGGTATAATCCTTATTGGTTTTTTTCTGAATACAAGTGTCGATATCTTAAAGTTTTTGATGAAAAATGTCATGTTTTTTTTTCAAAGTTAATGTAAAGTGGGTGGAACTATTGAGTTGTCATCCAGGGATAATAAGAAAGAACAGAACAGGTGGTTGGACAGGAAAGTGAGTATGGATCAGATACTTTTGGACAAATATCATTCAGCCCCCCAGGACCCGGGGGTTTATCTCATGCGCGATGAGCTGGGACATATTATTTATGTGGGAAAGGCGTTGAATCTGAAAAAACGGCTTTCATCCTATTTTATAAAGGAATCCGGTCATGACATGAAGACAGGGATTCTTATCAATCATATCAGGGATTTCCAGGTCATTGTTACGGCAAGTGAACATGAAGCCCTGATCCTTGAGTCCACCCTGATTAAAAAACACAAACCAAAATACAATGTGATTTTAAAGGACGGTAAAAATTATCCCTGTCTGAAAATTGACATACGTCAGGATTATCCGCGCCTTGAAGTGGTAAGAAAGATCCAGAAGGACAAAGCCCTGTACTTTGGTCCTTATTCTTCAGCATTCAGTGTTAAGAACACATTAAAAAGCGTTAACAGAATTTTTAAACTGAGAAAGTGCCGGGATAATCAGTTTAACAACCGGTCCAGGCCCTGTCTTAATTATCAGATCAAGGCCTGTCTGGGACCCTGCTGCAATGAGGTGCCCAAAAAGGAATATCATAAAATTGTAAAGGATGTGATCCTCTTTCTAAAGGGCAGGTCCAGTGCCCTGGTCAGGAAATTAAAAAAAGAGATGAGAGCGGCTGCTGACTCCCGGGATTTTGAAAAGGCTGCCCATCTGAGGGATACGGTATTTGCCATTGAAAGGGTAATGGAAAGACAGGTGGTTGTTTCAACGGACAGGCTGGACAGGGATGTGATTTCCTGTGTAAAGGAAAAGGGCAGAGCTGTTGTAACGCTTTTATCGGTCAGGGGCGGCAGTCTTGTGGGGACCCGGCATTTTTATTTTGACATGCATTTCAGTGAAACCACGGAGATCCTTGATGCCTTTATCAGACAATACTATGAGAAAAGTGTTTTTTTACCCCGCCAGGTGCTGATTTCACAAGGGATAGAAAATCATGACATCCTTGAACACCAGCTTTCCCTTAAAAAGGGGAAGACCGTTAAACTTCTGGTGCCCCAGCGGGGAGAAAAACACCAGCTGGTCACTATGGCCCTGGTCAATGGGAAAAAAGAGCTTGAGAAATATTTTTCCAGGGAAGCCCAGGCCCAGGCTGATCTTCTATGCCTGCAGAAAATGCTCAAGCTGGAAAGACTTCCCTTGAGGATCGAGTGTTTTGATAATTCAACCCTGGCTGGAAAGGATACGGTTTCCGCCATGGTTGTATTTAAAAACGGAGTGCCGGACAAGTCCCAGTACAGAAAATTTATTATGAAAAATGCAAAGCCAGATGACGACTACGCCTGCATGAAAGAAGTGCTTACCCGGCGGTTTTTAAAAAAGGAAACAGACATTGAGCTGCCCGATCTTCTCCTGGTGGACGGGGGAAGGGGGCAGATATCCATGGCCTGGGCTGTTTTAAAGGAACTGGGCCTGGAATCAAAATTCAGCCTTGCAGGCATTGCCAAAAAGGATAAAAAAAAAGGGGAGGTGCGCGATAAAATCTACCTTCCCAACCGGGCCAATCCTGTAAATACGATCCAGAGTGAGCCGGCTCTTTTTCTGCTGCAGCGGCTGCGTGATGAAGCCCACCGGTCTGCCATCACCTTTCAGAAAAAAAGACGGACCACACGGTCAAAGACATCTGTTCTGGATACGGTCCAGGGCATCGGAAAAAAGAGAAAGGAGACTCTTCTCAAGGCGTATAAAGGCCTTTCCCGGATGAAAAAAGCCAGTGTTGATGAACTGGCATCCCTGCCCGGCATTCCAAGATCTGTGGCTGAACATCTGGCCTCAGCCCTTAAAACATTACAGGAATAAAAAATCTTTGTTTTTTTTTGGTTTTATTTATAGTATGTTCTATTATTTTCAAGGCATTGTTTCATTTAGACCAATGCTTTTTTTGCACAACCAGGGTCTGGTTTCTTATTCTGCACGTTTGAATAAGCAAAAGACCCCAGCCAGACAAGTCATGATAGTGAGAACAGGGACAGCATAATTCTTAATTTTTTAATTCTGGTTTATCCAGGTTAGGACAAGATATGAAAAAAACCGGTTTTCTAATTGACGACAGGTATGTGCTTCATAAAACAGGTGACTGGCATCCAGAGCAGCCTGCCAGAATAGCTGCTGCTTTCAAGGGAGTCAGAGATTCAGGTCTTCTGGAAAAGATTTCTCTGATCAAAGCTGAGCCTGCCAGGCAGATGTGGATTGAAGCGGTTCATACCATACAATACATAATGCGGTTTCAAGAGGCCTGTATAGCGGGGCTGCCTGATTTTGACCATCCTGACAATGCCATTTGTCCGGATACCTATGATATTGCTCTTCTTGCTGCAGGCGGTGTTTTAAGGGCAGTGGATCAGGTTATGGAGGGCACCATTGACAACGCTTTCTGTGTGGTAAGACCACCTGGCCACCATGCAGAAAAGGACAAGGCAATGGGGTTCTGTTTTTTTAACAATATTGCCATTGCTGCCAGGTATCTTCAAAAACAATGGGGTGTAAAGAAAATCGGCATTGTTGATTTTGATGTTCACCACGGGAATGGAACAGAACACGCTTTTGTAAATGATCCCACTGTGTTTTATTATTCCATTCACCAGCATCCTTCCTTTGCCTATCCAGGAACCGGGCGCGATTTTGACCGTGGCCGGGGCAATGGATACGGTTACACACTTAACTCACCCGTTCTTCCGGGACGTGGAGATGCAGAGTACAAAGACTTGTTCAAAAAGGACCTTTTTCCTGCCTTTGAGCAGTTTAAGCCTGATTTTATTCTGACTTCAACGGGGTTTGATGCGCATATTGACGATGATATGTCTGATATAAACCTTACCACCAGCGGCTATGACTGGGTTACCAGTAAAATTGTAGAATTGTCTGACACGTATTCAAATGGAAAACTGGTCTCTGTTCTGGAGGGGGGATACAACCTTATGACCCTTCCCATACTGGTTGCCAATCACATTAAAACGCTGGCAGGGATTAACGACTGAAAGGCCAATCTGAATTTTAAAAATTGTGCAAAAAAAATTAGGAGGAGCTATGTTTATCAGTGACTCAATGAACACAGACCTTATAACAATAAGGCCGGACATCGGTATTTTTGAAGCCCAGGGTCTGATGAAGGAAAACAATATCAGACATCTGCCAGTAACAGATGAAAACGGGCAGCTTCTGGGAATGGTATCAGACAGGGATTTAAGAACAGCCATGCCCTCATCCCTTCTGTCAGAGGACACATATCAGAACGCCCTGAAGGAACTTGAGGCGTTCACGGTAAAGGATGTGATGACAGAATCCCTGGTTACCATTGAACCCTTTTCCACCCTTCAGGACGCCCTTTTGATTATTCAGAAGGAAAGGGTGGGGGCGTTTCCCGTTGTGGATGAAAACGGGGCATTAAAGGGCCTGCTGTCCACCAGGGACCTTTTAAGCGCCTTTATCAATGTCATGGGGATAGGAGAACCCGGTACCCTCTTGTGTATCCTTGTCAAAGAGCAGCCCGGGCAGCTGAAAAAAATCGTTGATGTGATCTCTGAAGAAAGAATATCCATGGGCAGCGTGCTTGTGGCAAGGTATTTTGACGAGGATAAGCGGGCGGTTTTTCCGTATCTTTTGACAAACAATGTGGTTAAAGTGAAAAAACGCATTGAAGCGCTGGGGTTTTCCCTGATTGATCCCATGAAATGGTATCTTGATCAACTTCCAAAAAAATAAAAGGAAAAGTTTCCCCTTTATGGGCAGCATGCTGAAAAGAGTAATACGGTCAAAAACGTCACTGATTATTTTGTATGTATGCGTGAGATGTTATTTAGGATGTTTGCGCATTACCGTGAGAAATGAAAAAAAATGGATACAACATCTGGAAGGGGGGGGATCTGTTCTTATTGCCGCATTTCATCAGCAGTTTTTTGCGTTGATCCGGCATTTTAAAACCTATGAGACATTTAATCCAATTATCATGATAAGCCAAAGCAGTGACGGAGACATTATTGCACCGGTTGCACTCCGCACCGGCTGGAAGGTGGCCAGAGGCTCATCTTCCAGGGGGGGGAAGGATGCAATGAATGAAATGATAGATTTTGTTTCAGACAATGGGCTTGGGGCAAATATTGTTGACGGCCCCAGAGGGCCCATGGGTGTTGTTAAGCCGGGTACCATAAGAATTGCTCAAAAATCCGGCGCAGTCATTGTTTTCTGCGTGGTCATTGCTGAATCTGCCTGGTTTGTAAATTCCTGGGACAGATTCATGATCCCGAAACCTTTTTCAAGGGTGGAAATAAGATTCAGCGATATGATTAAAACAGATAAAATCAGGACAGGCAGTGATTTTGAAAGGTCAAGGGCCTTTCTTGAACAAGAGATGGCGCCTTTTCTGGTCCAGCCGGACGGCTGTGCCGGCAGAGGAAACGTATAGGTTCCACAAAACAGAATATACCGGCTTCTGGTGCAGGGCTAAGGGCGTTTACCTGTTCCGGCAAGCCGTTTTAAATTTTAAAAGCGAAAAAATAATATGGCAAAAATTGAGTTAACCAACCCTGTAGCCAATCAACTTTGGAAATTTTTTACATCGGTAAAATTAACCGTAGTGGTATTACTGCTTCTGGCAGCAACCTCTGTTATTGGCACCCTGATTCCCCAGAATGCCTCTTCTGCATTTTATTTTCAGAAATACGGCGAGGTGTTTTACCGTCTTTTTAAAGCCTTTGATATATTTGACATGTATCATTCATGGTGGTTTCTGATGCTGCTCGGCCTGCTCGGCATAAATCTCATTGTATGTTCCATTGACAGGCTGACCACCACATGGAAAATAATATTTCCGGAAAAAATAGTGTTTAATCCTGAACAATTCAGAAAGATAAAAGAAAAAAAGGAATTTACATCAAAAAAAGATATTGAAGAATTAAAGGAAACGTACAAGGCGTTTCTGGAAAAAAAATTTTCATACGTGGTTGAAGAAAACACGGAAAAAGGGGTGTGCATTTTTGGTGAAAAAGGCAGATGGACAAGATTTGGCGTTTATATTGTCCATTTCAGTTTCCTTCTTCTGCTTGGCGGCGGTGTCATCGGCGGGATCTGGGGATATAAAGGCTATGTTCAGCTGGTTGAGGGAGAATCTGTGAAAAGTGTTGATGCCAGGGATGGAAAAGGAAAAATTGATCTTGGATTTATTCTCAGGTGCAACACCTTTGATGTGAGTTTTTATGACACAGGGCAGCCCGATGAGTATAAATCAAACGTAAGTGTTCTGGAAAAGGGCAAAGAGGTGCTGACCACAGATATTATTGTAAATGACCCGTTGAGATACAAAGGCATCAGTTTTTATCAGTCCAATTACGGCACTGCAGCGGGCAGGGAGGTGGCGCTCGTGTTTAAGAGCAGGGAAACCGGCATGGTTTACAATAAAAAAACGGCTGTGGGAGAGGCTGTTTCCCTTCCCGAGGGCGGTGGGCGGTTTATACTGGACGGATTTGTGCCAGGCTTTGATTTCAGAGGCCATAACCTTGGAGAGGCCTTTGTGGGAAGGGTTGTAAGCGGAAATGAAGGTGCAGACAAGGATGAAAAAGAGGAAACAATTGTCATGCCCATAAAATTTCCGTTTTTTGACAAGATGAGAAAAGGGACTTTTTCCTTTGAAGTCGAAAAATTTGAAAAAAAATATTATACCGGCCTCCAGGTGACCAAAGATCCAGGCGTCTGGTATGTATATCTCGGATTTATCTTCATGATTATCGGCTGCTGGATCACTTTTTTCATGTCCCATCAGCGTATCTGTGTTGAAGTAGAAAAAGGCAACAGCAGCTCCCGGGTGATAATTACCGGAACAGCCCATAGAAACAGTCAGAGTATGAAAATAAAAACAGCAGGGATTGCTGAAAAAATGAAGGAGATTTAAGAATGATAAACAGCTCCATGCTTTTGTCCATTACCACTTTTGTTTATGCCCTTGTCTGTGTGCTGTACATCGGCTCCTGGACCTTTAAAAAAGACAAAATGGCCAAACTGGGTTTTATAATTCTTCTGGGCGGTATCCTGGTAAATACGGCAGGTATTCTTCTGCGATGGGTGGAATCCTATCAGATGGGGTACGGCCATGCCCCGTTTTCCAATATGTATGAATCCCTTGTGTTTTTTTCCTGGACAGTTGCAGTATTGTATGTGTGTGTTGAGTACAGATACAGGGAAAGAATCATCGGTGTGTTTGCTACACCATTGATTTTTCTGGCCATAGCCTATGCATCCCTTTCCCCGAATGTCGGTGATGAAATTAAACCTTTGATTCCGGCATTAAAGAGCAACTGGCTGATTGCCCATGTGATTACCTGTTTTCTGGGATATGCAGGATTTGCCGTTGCATTCGGCTTCAGCATCATGTATCTGATACGTCCGGCAGATTCCAGCAGAAATACCCTGATGTCAAGACTGCCTGGACTGTCTCTTGTGGATGAGCTGACCCATCAAATGGTGATGTTCGGTTTTCTGTTTCTCACCATCGGCATCATAACCGGCGCTGTATGGGCCAATTCCGCCTGGGGAACCTATTGGTCATGGGATCCAAAGGAGACCTGGTCCCTGATTACCTGGTTTATTTATGCGATCATGCTGCATCTGCGCATGATGCGGGGATGGCACGGCAAGAGAATCGCCTGGGTATCCATTGTGGGATTCATGGCTGTGCTGTTTACTTATTTTGGGGTTAATTTTCTGCCGGGTCTCCACAGTTATGCATAATTAGTGTTTGAACGAAAACGCACCCATCTGCTGCGTTGCTGCAAAAGTTTGAAATCCTCATGTACCTGAGTACACTCCGGTTTCAAACTTTTTTGCGCCTTGCAGCTGGACACGTTTTCGCCCAAACACGGGGTTTTCGTTTAGACACTAATTAGAAAAGAGGATTTAGCTTGACAAGCCAAAAAGATCTTACTATAAATTTCGATTGACCGCATTTGCCGTTTAGGAGGTAACTGTGAAGCAGGTTTTTTCAGCCTTTCACAGTAAAAATATAGGGCCGGAAGTCACGGCTGAAAAACAATAGTATCATCAACAATTTTAATTGATGGGGTTTTCATGAGTAATTTAGAAGAGAAAACTGAACACATTTCAGAGGATGGTGCCGGAGGAGGCCCGACTGAAGAAGAAAATGCAGAAAAAGATTCAGGACTTGGTCTTGGAGTTCTCTTTTTTATAGGGGCTTTTGCTGTATGCTTTCTTTCAGGATGGCTGCTTTTTCCCAAGCTGCTCTATTCAAAAAAGGAGCAGCCTTTTAACTTTAACCATGCCCTGCATGCATCGGAAATGGGCGGGTGTGAATCCTGCCACTACGTCCGGGATGATGGGAGTTTTTCAGGTGTTCCTGGGACAGGAATATGTTATGACTGCCATTATGAAGAGCCAATGGGCTACACAGAAGATGAGAAAATTTTCTGTGAAGAGTATATTGCTGAGGGAAAAGAGGTTCCGTGGCTGGTTTATGCCAAACAGCCGGATTGTGTGTTTTTTTCCCATTCCGCTCATATACTTGGGGCTGAGATGGAATGTAGAACCTGTCACGGCGATATTGGTTCGTCAACCACCTCCAGGGTTTATGAAGAAAACAGGATTACAGGTTACAGTCGGGACATCTGGGGCAGAAATATCTGGGGAATTAAAAAACATTCCTGGGATCGCATGAAAATGGATGACTGTGCAGAATGTCATAAAGAGGAAACAGGAAGTAAGGGCGCATGTTTTCAGTGCCACAAGTAAACTTTCCCTTGTTTTTGGAATGTTTTAAACTTAATCGAGGTAAAATCTATGAAAATAGACAGAAGAAGCTTCTTGGGACTGGGACTTGGCGCAGTAGCAGGAGTCACTGTATCGCCGGTAACTTGGAAGTTGACAGATGATTCTTCCATTTGGACCCAGAACTGGCCCTGGACTCCGGTTCCCAAAGACGGCAAGGTAACATTTGATAATACGGTATGCAGTCTCTGTGACGGAAACTGTGGAATAAGTGTGAGAAAAATAGCCGGCCGGCCTGTCAAGATCGAAGGCAATGAAGACTATCCAGTCAATCAAGGCGGGGTCTGCCTCCATGGACTGTCAGCGCTTCAGTATTTATATGATCCAACCAGGATAACGGGGCCAATGGCGAAAAAGGGGGATACCTGGCAGGAAATTTCCTGGGACGAAGCCCTGAAACAGGTTTGCGAAAATTTAAACAAGCTCAGGCAGGATAAGGAACCTGAAAAACTCGCCTGTATGTCAAAAACAGACAAAGGCACAATCCCAGGGCTGTTTAAACGGTTTTTAATGGCATGCGGCTCAAATAATTTTGTAACCACGGAATCCATGAAGGACACCTGGAAGCTCGTTATTTCCAGGATGCACAATATGAAAGGGGTTCCTGGATTTGATCTGGAAAATTCCGACTGCATTCTAAGTTTTGGCAGCGGATTAATCGAAGGGTGGGGGTCTCCAGTTCATAATTTCAAGATCAACTCATCCAGAAAGGAAAGGGGTGCCCTGCTTTTTCAGGTGGAGCCCAGGCTTTCCAATACAGCAGCCTCAGCAGACCAGTGGATCCCGGCCCGGCCCGGAACAGAGGCGGATCTTGCCCTGGGCATCTGCAGTGTCATGATAACGGGAAATCTTTATGATTCTCTGTTTGTAGCAGGTCTTGGCAACGGGTTTGAACAATTTGCAAAATATGTAACCACTAAATATTCCCCTGCCAGAACAGCTGAAATAACCGGTGTAAAAGCAGAAAAAATTGAAGCAATCGCAAAGGCCTTTGCCCGGTCAAAAACCGGAGTTGCCATTGCAGGCCGGGGCCGGGGTGAAAATGCCGGCAGCCTGAGGGAATTTTCAGCAGTTCATGCGTTAAACTGCCTTAAGGGAAATATCAATAAAAAAGGCGGGGTATGGATTGTGCTGGAAGAGGATTTTGCCGGCTGGCCAGCCGTTGATATGGATGATACAGCCAGCAGAGGGTTTGCAGTGCAGCGCCTGGATCAGGCAGAATCCAGTAAGTTCCCTGATATCAAGTCATCTGCCTCCAGTTTTTTTGCTCAGATCAATGCAGGGTCTACGCCTCCTGTAAAAACCCTTTTTGTTTATGAAGCCAATCCCTGCTATGCAATGAAAGATACCAAGGCGGTCAGGGAAGCGGTTAAAAAAATTCCCTTTGTTGTCAGTTTTTCTTCATTTATGGATGAAACTGCCCAGATGGCTGATCTGATTCTTCCCAGTCACATGTTTCTTGAAAGAATGGAGGATCTGCCGGGTTCAGCCATGATGCCGCAAAAAATTCTGGGACTGTCAAAACCTGTGATAGATCCAGTGTTTAACACAAAAAATCCCGGTGATACCATTATCATGATGGCAAAGGCCATGGGCGGCGCCATTGCAGAAAGCTTTCCCTGGAAAGGATATGAATCCTGCCTGGAAAGTGTAGCAGGTGAATTATGGGGACCGCTTTCCAAAAACGGATATATTCTGCAGGGAGAAAATTCTCCTGACATGCAGCCCTTTGTAGATTTTGGATGCAGCGCACTGACTGCTGACAGGATTGCAGCTGAAGGGGGTGATTCTTTTTCTGTCACCCTTATTCCCTATGATCATGTCAGAATCGCAGCAGGCACCTTGCAGTCCTCACCGTTTGCGGTAAAGACGGTATCCGACCAGGTGTTGAAAAACAACGATGGTTTTATTGAAATCAATCCTGTAACAGCAGAAAAACTCAATCTTTCCCAGGGGGATTATGCGGCATTGTCCACGCCAAGGGGAAAGGCAAAGGTAAAAGTCCACCTTTCTGAAGGAATAATGCCCGGAGTTGCTGCCATGGCCGCAGGGCTCGGGCATACCGGGGAAAACAGGTATGTGGCCGGCAAGGGGATTAATGTAAATGAACTCTTGGGCCCGGTAAAGGATTCCGGTTCAGGACTGGATGCTGCCTTTGGAATCAAGGCAAAAATTTCCAGGGCGTAATCGCATAAAATCGCAAAAGAGGTTCTGATGAAACAAGAACATAATGATAAAAAAGCACATAAATACGGAATGGTTATTGACCTGGACAAGTGCACAGGATGCGGTTCCTGCATGGTTGCCTGTATGTCGGAAAATAACGTTCCGTTCAAGGAAAATGAAACAGATAAAAGGGACAGTATTACCTGGATGCGGGTGTACAAGCTCACCAACGGCAAGTCCTTTCCTGATACTGAAGTCTGTTATCTGCCAAGACCCTGCATGCACTGCGGCGGTAAGGGAGACCACGGCCATTCCCCCTGTGTTTCAGTATGTCCGGCCGTAGCCACGGATTATGATCACAGCACAGGGATTGTCAGCCAGATTTACACACGCTGCTTTGGATGCCGGTACTGCATGGCAGCCTGCCCTTACCATGCCAGGTATTTCAACTGGTGGGATCCCAAATGGCCCGGTGAAATGGAAAAGTATCTCAGTCCGGATGTGTCTCCCAGAATGCGTGGTGTTGTTGAAAAATGCAGTTTCTGTTTTCACAGATATCAGGCAGCCAGGGACAAGGCCTATTATGAGGGAAGGGAAGTCCTCGATGAAAACGAGTACCAGACAGCCTGCACCCAGGCCTGCCCGGCCGGCGCCATTACCTTTGGTGATCTGAACAACCCGGATCACAAAGTCCACCAATTGGTAAAGCCTGACCCCCATAAAGCTGGAAAACCAAGGGAACCAAAGGCATTCCGTCTTCTTGAAAGACTTGGCACCAATCCCAAAGTGTATTATCTGTCCGAGCGGGAGTGGGTGAGGAAAGCCGGTGACAACTATCTTGAAGGGGAATGGAAAAAGGCTGGAAAAAACCATAATGATGGTCATGAATAAAATGATCCAAACCGTTAGGAGTAGATAAATATGGATTCTGCATTAATACCCAAAGGAGCCAACCGCTGCTCATTTCCCACCTTTGCCGTGGGGATCTCAGTGGCGGCTGTTTTCGTTCTGTGGGGCGTTTATGCCATGGGTTTGTGCTGGCTTAAGGGTCTGAACCAGACAAACATGAACGATTACTATGGATTTGCCCTGTGGATCTGGGCCGACCTTGCTGTTATTGCCATTGGCGGCGGAGCCTTTTTTACAGGTCTGTTAAAATATGTTTTTGGCATTGACGAGTTAAAGAACATTATAAATCTGGCCGTTGTGATCGGGTTTATCTGTTACAGCTCGGCCCTTTTAATTCTTGCCATTGATATAGGCCAGCCCCTGCGGGGATGGTTTATCTTCTGGCATGCCAATGTTCATTCCATGCTCACTGAGGTGGCTTTTTGTCTGTCTCTTTATTTCAGTGTGCTTACCATTGAATTTCTTCCCCTGATTCTTGAGAACAGAAAAATTGACAAAATTCCGTTTTTTCATAATCTGAGTCACAATATGCATGGAGTCATGGCTGTGTTTGCTGCCACAGGTGCATTTTTGTCCTGTTTTCACCAGGGGTCCCTGGGTGGTGTGGCCGGCGTTCTTTACGGCCGTCCCTTTGCCTTCAGGGAAGGTCTTCTGGTATGGCCGTGGACCTTTTTTCTCTTTACCTGGTCTGCTGCCGCCTATGGTCCCTGCTTTACCCTGACCATTTTGAAAATATTTGAAAAAGTTACCAAAAAGAAGCTGGTCAAAGATTCAGTGGTTTTTACCCTGGCCAAAATATCCGGCTGGATGATCACAACCTATCTCATTGCAAAGATAATTGATACCTTTTACTGGGCATTTGTTACAGCCCCGGCAGCCGGCTTTAAAATGATGGATTTTTATTCCAACAACGGGTTCTATGGAATATGGATTCTCATTGCCGAACTTGTTATCGGCGGCATTGTGCCGGCAGCAATTCTTATTAAAAAAGACTGGCGGGAAAATCCAAGGCTTCTGGTTACAGCCATTGTTCTGGCAACCCTTGGAGTCTGCATCAACAGATGGGTGATGGTGCTTCAGGTGATGGCGCCGCCGGTGATGCCCTTTGATACCTGGGCATTATACTATCCCAGCTGGCAGGAAGTGGCCACCACTGTGCTTCCTGTTGCCTACGGCGTGATCCTGATTTCTCTTGCATACCGTTATCTTCCGGTTTTTCCCCAGGAAAAGGAGCTGAATCCTGAATAGGGCAGGATAGTCTTTCCGGCCCATGTCAATGTTTTGATTGGTTATCCCCGGGCCGGAAAGCTTTTTTAACAATGAAATTTTTTTCTATTGAGAATGGTTGATAGATAATAAGGGATCTGGAAGAAAATAATATGCGTGGATTATTTTTTGGAAGATCCCTAAGGGAGAATGATTATGTTTCCGTTTAGTTTTGAATGGGCATGGGATGCCGGGCATTTGATGTTTTTTGGAGGGATGTGGTATACGATTCTTATCCTGGGTGCCGGACTTGGGTTTGTCCTGCTGAAAACCATAGTTGATACTGTTTCCGGCAAGGGGCCGGATCATCACTGAACCCAAAAGGGTCATATGAAAGTCCCCCCTTTTTCAGGACTTTCAACGCTTTGATTTATGAAAGCCATCAGTACTCAGTTGTCACCTTCCAGTAAGCAGTCGCAAATTTTTTCTGGTGATTACTGACAACAGACAACTGCTGGCTTTCAACCCACACAGGCTTACAATACGTCTCACCCGATGATCAGGTTTCAGGCTTTATTGGCCTTTTGTTTTAAAATATCATAATAGGTCAGTATCCTGTCCACATAGGTGACAGGTTCCCATCCCCTTGCGTATCCGTGTTTGGTTTCCTTGTAATACCTGCGCTGGGTTAAAAGGGGCAGTATCTTTTTAAGGCTGCGCCATCTGTTTTTATCAAGCCCTTTTTTAACAGCAATTTTCTGGGCATCCCGCACATGGCCATAGCCCACATTGTAGCTGGCCAGGGCAAAGAGCAGCCTTTCCTCCCTGCTTTTGATTTCATCAAATCTTTTATACATTTTATAAAGATATCGGATGCCGCCTTTAATGCTCTGTTCAGGATCGATCCGGTTTTTTATGCCCATTTCCTTTGCTGTATCACGGGTGATCTGCATGAGTCCCCTGACGCCGGTGCGGCTTCTGGCCAGCGGATCGTAGTGGGATTCCTGATATATAACAGCTGCAATCATGCGCCAGTCGAAATTAAATTTTTCAGATTCCCTGATAATGGCAGATTTGTATTTGGGCAGGCGGGTATTGATTCTTTCATGAAATTTTTTCAGGTCAAAATAATCAAAAATATCAACATCTCCATAATATTTTTCATAAATTTTTCCCAAAATACCCTTTTTCTGAGCTGTTTCAAGGAATAAATCAATTTTTTCCAGAAGGGCGGTGTCATCTTTTCGAACAGCCCATCCCAAAGACTGCTGTTCGTGGACAGGCAGACCGATCCGTATATCAGGGTAGTATCTGCGGTTCAACAGGGCAATATTTGAATCTGCGATTGTGTATTTGATTTTTCTTTCTTCGACCATGCGTATGAGTTCTTCAGTGGGAATATTGTCGTGAAGCTTAATTTCAAGGTTAATACCGCTCTGCTGTATCTCTTTCAGCCGTGTATGGTAGGATGTGTTTTTTCTGACGTGTATGGTTCTGCCTGACAGTTCTTCAAGGGTTTTGATACCAAATATCAGTTTGTGGTGAATCAGTTTCTGCTGAACCGCTAAATAGGGCTCGGAAAAACTGACCTGCCCCTTACTGTTTTCGGTTATGGTGAGCCCGGCAGCAATAAAGTCTCCTTTCTTGTTTTCAAGGGAATCTACCATTCTGTTCCATCCCGGAGTGACAACTTCAAGGTCTGCTTTGATAAAGTCGGCAAAGGCCTTTGCCATATCATATTCAAATCCCATTGGTGTGTCTCTGTATATATAATAGGTGTTGGCATTATTATCGGTTATCAGTCTGATTTTCCCAGTTTTTCTGATTTTTTCCAATGTTGTGACGGGTTTTTCTTTATAGAGTGAAAGCGTTTCAAGTTTGATTAATATGCCTGTGAGAGCAGCAGAGCTGATGATAAAGATCAAAACAGCAGCGTTTATAGACAGGATTTTTTTCATACAGGGTCCTTTTTATTGTTTATTTTGATATCTTTTACATTTTGAAAGCCCCTTGGCAGTTTTTTCCCCCGGTATCCCCTTTTTGACATATAACGGGCCATAGTGCCAGGGGTCAGGTTCCTTTGGTTTGTGTTAGAAAATATATCAACTCTGGCATCACATGGAATTATCCTGAGGAATTTTATCCGTTCTGCGTCTTGTATCAAAACCTGATCCTTTGGAATCCCTATTATTTTATTCCCCTTTCCCTTTTCCAGTACAGGCATCTCCTTTACCGGAAAAATAATCATGCGGCCGGCAGTGGTGATGGCCAGGACATTGTCGGTTTGAGGATTTGCAACAGGTTCCGGCACCATGGGCCGGGCCGGGTCTGACAGGGTTAAAACAGATCTGCCGTTCTTGTTTTTTGATATCAGGTTTGAAAATTCAGTGACAAAGCCGAATCCTGTATCAGAATAAACAAGAAACAGATCCGTTTCCTTTCCGGTTATCATGGCTTTGATAAAGGCGTTGTGCGGTAGAGAGAGTCTTCCCGTCAAGGGTTCGCCCCCCCCCCGGGCAGACGGCAGGGTGTAGGCAGGAACCGAGTAGGTTCTCCCGGTGGAATCCATGAGCACGACAGACTGGTTGTTCATGATTCTGGCATGGGAGAGAAGGGTGTCGCCTGATTTGAATTTCAACCTGCCGGGGTCAAGATCATGGCCTTTTGCAGACCGGATCCATCCATTTTCTGAGAGAACAATGGTGACCGGTTCAGCCGTTAAAAGTTCTTCTTCTGAAAATGCCTCGGCCTCCTTTCTTTTTTTTATGGGCGAGCGCCGTGGATCTCCGTATTTTTTAATGTCTTCCTGTATTTCTTTTTTAATGAGATGGTGCAGTTTTATTTTCGATCCAAGTATGGATTCAATGGATTTCTGTTCCATATCAAGCTCTTTTTTTTCAGCCTTTAGTTTGTTTTCCTCAAGTTTTGCCAGATAACGGAGCCGGGTTTCAAGAATTGCCTCTGCCTGTATATCGGTCAGACCGAGTTTTTCCATGAGTTCGGTTTTGGGATGATCCGCATTTCTGATGATTTCAAGAACCGCATCAAGGTTGAGAAATGCAGTGAGCAGCCCGTCCAGGATGTGAAGGCGGCTTTTAACCTTGTCAAGGCGATGTTCAAGGCGCTTTGCAACGGTGTCTTCCCGGTAGAGGAGCCATTCAGACAGAATTGTTATAATCGGTTTTACCTGGGGCTTGCCGTTGATGCCGATCATGTTCATATTGACGCGAAAGGCGCGTTCAAGGTCTGTGGTGGCAAACAAATGGTCCATTAAAGCGTCTGTGTCTGTTTTATTGTTTCTGGGAACCACCACAAGGCGGGTGGGGGCTTCATGGTCGGATTCATCCCTGATGTCGCTTACCATGGGCAGTTTTTTGGCAGTCATCTGTGATGCGATCTGTTCAAGGATTTTTTCACCGGACGTGTGGTGGGGAAGGGCAGTGATTACGATATCTCCCTGCTCAAGATGGAATCTGGCCCTTGTCCTTATCCTTCCGCTGCCTGATGCGTAAATTTCCCTGAGCTCTGGAGCAGGGGTAATGATCTCACATGCTGTGGGATAGTCCGGCCCTTTGATGATTTTCATGATTTGATCATTGTCTGCATTTTCATGGTCAAGCAGATAAATACAGGCTTTCCCGATTTCTCTAAGGTTATGGGGCGGGATATCCGTTGCCATGCCCACGGCAATGCCGGCTGTGCCGTTTAAAAGCAGATTGGGCAGCCTTGAGGGCAGAAGGGCGGGTTCCTTGAGGGTGCCGTCAAAATTGGGCTTCCACTGGGTGGCCCCGAGGTCTATTTCCGCCAGGAGTACCTCTGAATACCTGGACAGCCTTGCCTCAGTATACCTCATGGCTGCAAAGGATTTTGGATCATCCGGCGCCCCCCAGTTCCCCTGGCCGTCCAGGAGGGGGTATCTGCAGGAAAAGGGCTGGGCCAGAAGAACCATGGCTTCATAACAGGCCTGGTCTCCGTGGGGATGAAATTTTCCCAGAACATCCCCTACGGTTCTGGCGGATTTTTTGTGTTTTGCCGCTGCAGAAAGGCCCAGTCTGCCCATGGCATATACAATTCTTCGCTGTACAGGTTTTAAACCGTCTCCGATGTGGGGCAAAGCCCTGTCCAGAATTACATACATGGCGTAATTGAGGTATGCTTTTTCTGCAAAATCGTCAAAGGGAAGTGTTTCAAAGCCTTCCAGAGCCGTCATCCTGTGTGTTTCCATTATTCAATCTCCCTGATATCACCCTTTGCCTCAATCCAGCGTCTCCGGTCAGCAGCTCTTTTTTTTCCCAGAAGCATGTCCATGGTTTTATATGCGTGTTTTTCAGCATCCTCTTGTCCATAGTCTATGATCAGCTGAACAAGGCGCCGGGTGTCTGGGGCAATGGTTGTTTCTCTCAGCTGAACAGGGTTCATTTCCCCTAGTCCTTTAAAGCGCTGGACATTTATTTTGCCGTGTTTTTTTCTGCGCTTGATTTTTTTTATCACGGCTGTTTGTTCATCTTCGTCAAGGGCATAAAACACCTCTTTTCCTACATCAATACGGAACAGGGGGGGCATGGCAATAAAGATATGCCCTTTTTTCACAAGGGCGGGAAAGTGTTTTAAAAAAAGAGCACATAACAGGGTGGCAATGTGCAGACCGTCAGAGTCTGCATCAGCAAGAATGCAGATTTTATTGTACCTGAGTTTTGATAAATTATTGGTATCCGGTTCAACTCCCAAAGCCACAGATATGTCGTGGATCTCCTTTGATCCCAGGATCTGGGAAGGGTCGGTTTCCCAGGTATTGAGTATTTTTCCCCTCAGGGGCATAATCGCCTGGAACCGTCTGTCTCTGGCCTGTTTTGCCGAACCGCCGGCGGAATCGCCTTCCACAAGAAAGAGTTCACTTTTTTCCGGATCACTGCTGGTGCAGTCCGAAAGTTTCCCCGGCAGCGTGGGACCGTTTGCGATTCTTTTCCGGGTCACTTTTCTTGATTTTCTGATTCTTATTTTTGCATTTTCAAGGGCCAGGGCAGCGAGCTTTTCACCGGCATCCGTGTTCTGGTTCAGCCAGAGGCTGAAGGCATCTTTTACCGCAGTGTTAACAATGGCTGTACAATGGCGTGAAGCCAGCCTTTCCTTTGTCTGACCGGAGAACTGGGCGTCATTGAGTTTGACTGACAGAACAAAGGCAATATTTTCCCATACGTCTTCCGGCGCAATGTTTATCCCTTTGGGCAGAAAATCCCTGAAACTGCAGAATTCTCTGATGGCTTCCACCAGCCCGGATCTGAATCCGTTGACATGGGTCCCCCCGTAAGGGGTGGCAATAAGATTCACATAGCTTTCCCTCTGGTTTTCTCCCTTTTTTTCTGTCCAGTCACAGGCCCAGGACACAGTGGCTTCTTCATTATTGTAGTCTCCGGTAAAGGGATGGGGTAACACTCTGTCACAGCCTTCAAGGGATTCGTTCAGATATTGTGTTAATCCGGATGTGTATTTCCATTCCTCTTTTTCAGCGCTGGCTGTGTCGAAAAAAGTGATTAAAAGCCCCGGGCACAGCACCGCCTTTGCCTTTAGCGTATGTTTTATATTGGTTTTTGAAAAACCGGGAATGTCAAAATATGAGGGGTCAGGGTAAAACTTCAGACAGGTGCCGGATTTCCCGGTTTTTGTCTGTCCGATTATTTCAAGATCCTTTTCTTTGACCCCGTGCCTGAAAGAGAGCCTGTGAACCGTTTTTTCCCTTGTTATGATGATTTCAAGGTATGAAGACAGCGCATTGACAACAGATACCCCCACCCCGTGAAGTCCTCCGGAAAAGGTGTAATCCTTGTTTGAGAACTTTGCGCCTGCATGCAGCCTTGTCATGATCAGTTCAACCCCTGAGGTCTTTTCCCTGGGGTGTATATCTACAGGCATGCCCCTGCCGTTGTCTCTTACCTCAAGGGCGTTGTCAGGAAACAGGGTAACATCAATCTGATCAGCATAACCGGCAATGGCTTCATCCACACTGTTGTCAATCACCTCGTGGGCAAGGTGGTCCGGGCTGGATGTGTCCGTGTACATGCCCGGTCTCCGCTTGACCGGATCAAGGCCTTTCAGCACTTCTATGGATTCTGCATTGTACGTGTCCTGACTGTCATAAGATTTGCCGTTCTGGTCCAATCGTTGATTCATTCAAACAATACCCTTTAAAATTATTATTAAATCAGCTATCATATACAAAAATTAGACCTTTTAAAATAATTTTTTTATTTTAAACTCAGCCTTTGACCAGGTGATTAAGTTTTTTTATATAACGGCCATGCCTTGACAAGAGGATTATCAGGATCTTCAGGGGATACTGCCTAAAAACTACCAGGATTTCGATGCTGACTTGCTGCGTGCATTAATGCGGGTTTTCAACAAAGACTCGGTAAAGAATGTAAGTGGCGATGTGTTCGGGAGGATATACGAGTTCTTCCTGATGAAATTTTCTATGAGTGGGGCGGGTGCCCAGGAAGGCGGGGAATTTTTTACTCCTCCTTCTCTTGTTCAGCTCATTGTTAATTTCATAGAACCACACCATGGAATCATCCATGACCCGGCGTGTGGTTCGGGTGGTATGTTCGTGCAAACC
>JAWOEJ010000090.1:0-3493 GCA_046482845.1 Desulfobacteraceae bacterium
TTGACTTCGGTCATCCCACCCATGTGCCGGATTCATTCAAACCAACATGCCATATTTTCTATGGGACAAGGGTTACCGAGGCGTGCGATGATCTGCCCAAATGGTCAGGGCACAAAAATCATTCCAGCTTGCTGTAAATATCATGTCATTGATGAAGGGATCGAAGACGGAGGGCTCTTTACCTGGTCCGCCTGAACCTGCTCGGAGTGCCAGTAGCGGGTGTACCAGGGAATACATCTGATAGATTCTGGAATGATGGAGGAAGGGATGTGTTCGGATCATGTCTTTATTGTTTATATAGTCGCAACTTAAAGCAAAACAGTGAAATTTGGAGGATGATATCCAGTGAAGGAAAAACCATTGCAAACCTCCTAAAGAAAACCCCTGGTTGTGAAAAAGGCTACAAATATATTGCGGATCATAAGACAAAACAAGCTCAATCGATACTTTCTGTCGTCAATCAATACTGCTCATGTTTTCGGTTCATGCCAGATGGGGACAACAATTTTTCCATCAACGACTGGGTAGAAAACGGAACAGGCAATATCTTCATAACCAACAATGCCAGGGTTCAGGACACTCTCAAACCACTGCTGAGTCTTTTCATTGATTTGCTTGCCCGAAAATTTTTGAGTATGCCGGACAATAGATCGAAAAAAACTGTCTTTCTTCTGGATGAATTCACGACATTGCAAAACCTTCCTTCTTTGGTCAATTTATTGACCCTTGGAAGATCCAAAGGGGTTTCATGCTATATCGGAACACAATCTTTTGGGCAAATTGAAAACATTTATGGGAAAGCGCACAAAGAGAGCATTATCAATTCCTGTGCCAATAAAGCTATCTTTTCCATGTCTGATAGCGCAACGGCAAAATACTGCTCAGATCTGATTGGTGAAGCAGAATCGGTCAGAGGGGAAAAATCTTTGTCCCTTGGATCAGACTACAGAGAAGGCGCTTCATTGTCATACAGGCACAATACAGAACCTGTGGTCCTGACATCCGAAATCATGAATCTGAACGACCTGGAATTTATTGTCAAATTTGCAAATTATCCTCCTGTTAAATCCAGGCTTAAATATACAGATTACCCCAAAAAACAAGAAGGGTTTATCATGAGGTCTGACCTGAAAATCAAAAAATATGTCAGACGCAGCAAACAGAAAGAATAAAAACTGAACCACTAAAACCCATCATAAAAACCCCTCCTTACCCCCACCCGACCTTCCAAAAATCCCCTCCGCTAAGCCCGTATTTATCCAAATAAAACAGCTATATATCCAGTGGGGAAATACATTGACACAATTTCATTCACCGCCATACAACCCTCCATTACAAACAGGAGGTTTTTGTATGAAAGGAAGCATCAGCACGAATCAGAAATGTTTCGAGTGCGGTGGAGTGTTAAGTTACATAGAAAAGGCTGGAGTCCTCCAATGCCAGAAACACCCACACATTATTTGGCGAAATAACTGTTTTGTCCGCTTCGGCCGTAAACACACAAAGCGATTTAAAACCGTTATCGAAGCAGAACGGCATCTCAATTATATCAGGGCTCAAACTGACAAGGGAACTTTTGATCAGAGAGAATGGGCAAAGGGGCAGCCATTATCCTTTTATTCACTCCGGACCAAATATCTGGACCATAAAATCAAAAAAGGAAATATTGGAAAAACTCAAATTCGACACATAAAAAGGGTCTTAGCTGTGGCTGGAAAATCCTGGGACCACTTACAAATCAAGGATATTGCAGAAGCCGAACTCGAGGATTTTTTTGACGATCTCACCATTGGTAACAAAACCAAAAAAAACTATTTGAGCGTGCTCCATGATTTTTATAAATGGGTTGTAAAAAGAGAAAAACGGCGCTCAAAGATCGAAATGCCGGAATTTCCCGATATATCGTATACTCTTTCCTGGCGAAACATTGTATCCATGAAGGATCAGCGGGCCATCCTCGATGAGGTCAAACGATTAACCTGGGATTTCAATCCTCGAATATGGCTTGGAATCGAATTGCTGGCAACTTATCCTAAAGTTCGCCCTGGGGAAATGCTCAATGTGAAAGAGGGTCATATCAATTTAAATGAAAGATGGATAGTTTTCCCTGCGCCCAAAGAAAAGACACCGAAATTCATCCATCTGTTGCCCGAACATGCTGAGATGATCAGGGAGATACGAGGACCAAAAGGATTGCCGGATCTTTATTTTTTCCGGCATGTCAATACCATTTCCGGAGTCAAAGCTGGGGTAAGGTTCGGCCAGAAACAATTTCGGAAATGGTGGAATCAGGCATGCAAGAATTTAAACATTGAGGGCGTGGATCTATACGGCGGGACCAAACATTCCACCGTAACAGCATTGGGAAAAGTATTGACCCCTGAACAAATCCAACGAGGTGTCACAGGACATGTTTCAGATGCATTTAAGCGATACATGTTACCAGACGTTAATGAAGCGTTGGAAGCAACGAAAGCTGTTGAAAAAATCAGAAAAGTTACTGATCCACCGGTGATCCACATTTCAGAGGCGCTTGGGAGTGATAAGTAGCTGAAATTACAAGGAAAATATGGGGTGAGTGACGGGACTTGAACCCGCGGCCACCAGGGCCACAACCTGGTGCTCTACCAACTGAGCTACACCCACCGCAAAAAACTCAATCTATCTATCAGAATCCCAATTTTTTATCAACTGTTTTTTTATATGCCGCATGGACCGAGCCCTGATATTTAAACATTGACCTGACCCGGTTGTTTGACTATTATTTGCGGATACAAAAAACTCGATTATCAAAGGAAAAGGGGCGGCATGAATTCATTGCTCATATTTGTGGTCAGACTTATTTTGGGACTGGTTTTCGGCATTCTTCTGATCCGGGTTTTCCGGCCGGAATGGGGTCTGGGTTACGGCATTGTCACCGGTCTGATCCTGGTGGCCCTGGCCTATGCCATGCGGTATTTCAGAACACCCAAAGCCGGAAAAAAAGGATAAGGTTCAGTGGAAAACATCATTCTCGGTACGGCCGGCCATATCGATCACGGCAAAACCAGCCTGGTCAAGGCCCTGACCGGCATCGAAACCGACCGCCTCAAAGAGGAAAAGCAGCGGGGGATCACCATCGAGCTGGGGTTCGCCTTTCTGGACCTGCCCGGCGGGACCCATATCGGCATCGTAGACATGCCGGGTCATGAAAAATTCGTCAAAAACATGGTGGCCGGATCTTCAGGCATCGATGTGGTCACCATGGTGATTGCCGCGGACGAAGGGGTGATGCCTCAGACCCGGGAGCACATGGAGATCTGCCATCTTATGGGCATCGAGCACGGATTGATCGCTTTGACCAACACCGATCTGGTGGATGAGCACCTGCTGGAACTGGCCCTGGAAGATATCCATGATTTTGTGGACGGCACGTTTCTGGAAGACCAGCCGGTGATTCCGGTGTCCTCGGCCACGGGCCAGGGCCTGGAAGCATTTGTGGCGGCCCTGGAAA
>JAWOEJ010000257.1:0-5492 GCA_046482845.1 Desulfobacteraceae bacterium
AAGAGATTGATTTAAAGCTTGAAAAGCTGACTGAACTGAAAAAACAGATAGAAGCGGATTTTAAAGCTTTGAACAAAAAGAAAACAGAAAAAGAGCAGGAACAGGAAGCTGTGTTTGAAGCCAGGCTTCAAAGACTTGTAAAGATGTATGCAGGCATGAAACCCAAAAAAGCAGCAGAAATTGTAAATAGAATGGAACTTGACGTGGCAGGTCAGATATTCTCCCGCATGCGGGAAACCGCGGCGGCTGAGATCCTTGCCAATGTTGAAAGTGAAAAAGCCGCTAAAATAAGCGAGCGCATGGCCTACAAAAAGAAATAGAGCCTGCGCTGCACACTGTAGTCCCCCTCCTTTTTTTTAATGGCAGTTTTTTCCCATATAATTTTTAACCGGGAAATAAATGCACCTAAAATTCAGGTTTTAATTTTAATTTTATTTTTAATTTATTTATAAGAGATTAAAATTACTGGATTTATAAGCTGCTAATCTTGAATGGCACAATCATTGCAAAAGTTTAAATAGCCGTGTGAAATTCTGATCCCGGTGATCAGGTTTTTATGTCCGGTTTCATGAGGACAGGTTCAGGAGAGGGTGCCCCTCAAAATTAAATTTTGATACAGGTGATGCAATGATTTTAAATTTTCTTGATCTTCAAGCCAGTTTAAATACCCTTGATCTAAAGGGAAGTCAGGCAAAGTCGGGCCAGGGCTCTTTTGGCGGTAAAACTTTTTTTGCTTCACATCTCAATAAAGTGATGGCAAAAGAAAGTGCTTCAGACAATGCTGAAAATGTTTTGACACGGATTAAAAATACGCAAAACGAAAAGGTCTCTATGGAAGACCTGCTGCAGAAATTTGTCAGCAACCAGGAAGAATCTTTACAACTTGACAATTCACTGGCTGGAATTTTCTCTTTTTTTATTCAGGACCTAGGACAAGCAGAGGGAAAGGATTTTCTCGATAAATTTAAAAATTGTCTTGAAATGCTGGGATTTAACATTGATGAAATTTCTGTAAACGAGCAAGGGCTTGATCTTTTAAAGCATCTACTTGTCAAAGCCGGTTATCCGGAAAAAGAAATTTCAGATCTTATTGAAGAGCTGCAGCTTGAATCAGAGGACAGTTTTGTTGCGCTTTCCGACCTGATGACGGAACTTTCAAAAATAGAAATATCTCAAAGTGATAAAGACGATGACATCCTTTTACCTGTTTCAAGTCTTCCTTTTATCGAAACCATACTTAAATCCCTTAATGTCCCGGAGGATGTCTCAAATCAGATTATAACTCCAGCTGCCCGAAAAAGTGAAGGGATAGATCTCAACACCCTGATTACAGGGCTTCAAAACCTTGAAAAACAGGCTTTTTTAACAGGTTCAGATTTCAGGACAGCGTCTGAACAAAAAGGCGTAAAAGGTCTTTTAACCCGTCTTGGGCTTGATATGTCAGGCTCAGAACAAAAGGAACTGACCCTTGAGGAATTTACTGCCGCCCTTGAAAATCTGAGAAAGAACTTTAAACAGTCCAGTGAAGAACAAGCTTTGATCAGTAAAGAACAGTCTTTGACCAGTAAAGAACAGCCTTTGACCAGGGAAATCAGTACCGGGTCCGGGCGATCCAAAACAGAACTTTTTACCGCGCTTTTATTCAGCCTGAATAAAAATGACGCTGCAGGAACCAGCGATAAAACAGATGCGTTACCTGTCGGAGAAGGAAAGACCCAGGCGGAAACGGCAACTTTTGACCTTCAGAGGATGTCCCGTGAAAATCAGAATAGGATTTCAGATTTGTTTGCAGACCAGAATGATCTGAAAATCAATGAAAAGAATTTTTTAAATCAGGAAAACAGCTCAAAAAAGGAAATCGAGCTGTTGCTGAGCCGGCTTGGTCTTACAGAAAAGGGCGGTCAAAAAGGAGATTCTTCTGGTTTGCAGGGAAAAGAGGGTGATGCTTATCTGTCAGGAAACCATAAAAAAGGAGATATAAAACCCCTTGATGCAGGCCAGTTGGCAGGCGGCAGTTCCGGCGAATCTGATTTAACCCAGAGCGGATCAAAAATCTTAAAGGGCAGGTCTGCTCCAAAACCGTTGCCCGCCTATGTGACAAACCAGGTGGAAAAAAATCTGGCAAAGGCAGTTGCCCGGGGGGACAGTGAACTGAAACTTCAGCTCAAGCCTCCGGAACTGGGAAGGATTATTGTAAAAATTGAAAATCTCGGGGGCAGTCTCAAAGTTAATATTATAACGGAAAATCATGCAGCAAAGGATATTCTTGTTACCCATGCCAGTGAGCTGAAAACCAATCTTTCCGGCAATGGAGTGGATCTGAAAAGCTTTGAAGTGGAAATGGGCAGCAATTTTAAACAGTCCATGGCCGATGCCAGGCAGCAGTCCGGACATTCCGGCTCAGGCAGAGGGAAAAAGAGTAAAATTGATTTGCTCAATGAAACTGAAACAAAAGCGTCAATCAAAGTACGGGAAAATGAAAACCAGGATGGACAGCTTCATTATGTGGCCTGATCCCGCGGGTCCATTGGAGACAGAAACCGGTTTATAAACGGAGGTTGGATATGACAATACAGGCATCAGGAAACAGCAGCCTTGAGGCATTGAGCAGTTCCTACCAGGCAAGGAAAACCGAAGAAAAGGAAGACACCTTAGGCCGGCAGGATTTTCTGACCATGCTGGTGGCCCAGCTGGAGCATCAGGACCCGTTAAATCCCATGGAAGGGTCTGATTTTTCAGCCCAGCTGGCCCAGTTTTCCTCACTGGAACAGCTGATGAATCTCAATGAAACCATGGAAACAATGGCATCTGCTTTTCAGTCCGGCAGTTCTGAATCGGATTTAGGTTCAATGATCGGCAGAGAGGTAACAGGTGAGTTGGATGCCGTTGAGGTGGCAGGCGGAGAATCTTTTGGAGGAGATTACACCATTACAGAACCCGGTGATGTTATGGTTCAGATTTCAGATGACAGCGGCAACGTGATCCGCTCAATGTATCCGGGTCAGAAAAGTGCGGGCAGCTACAATATCAACTGGGACGGCACAGACAACAACGGCAGTACTGTGGCGGACGGGTCATACAAATACAGCATTCTGGTCAACTCAGGCTATGGATACACAGAAATGCCGACCACTGTAAGCGGCAAGGTTGAAAGTGTTGTTTATAATGAGGGGAAAGCCTATCTCCAGGTGAACGGCACCCTGGTTGACCCGGATTCCCTTGTACAGGTCGGGGGATATGGTGAAACAGAAGAAGAGACGTCCTCCATAACAGATTACCTTGGAAAAAATATTACCTCAACCCAGTCCATCGCCGGGATTAAAGGGGGCGTTGTTTCAGGTGACACATGCACCTTTGAACTTGAAGCCAGTGAGGATATTATCCTGTCCGTATTTAACCAGGCCGGAGAGGAGATTAGAAGTATTCCTGTACTGGCTGATGAAACGTCACAGGGAAGTAATTCTGTTAAATGGGACGGCACAGACAACTCGGGAAACATTGTTGAGGACGGGCTGTATCTCTATTCCGTTTCCAGTGCATCGGGAAACATAGAAACCCTGGCATCGGGTGAAGTGTCCGGTATAGAGTATGTGAACGGGGAAAAATACCTGGTGCTCAAGGAAAGTAATCTTTTAACAGGTCTTTCATCTGTAACCAGTGTAAATTAATTATTATACCCTGGAAACCAGGGGTCTCAATAAAAATCAGGGGGAGTTTGCTATGTCATTGTCAAGTTCACTTTATACAGGCACAGGCGGTCTGACCAACATGGGGAATGCCATGCAGGTGGTGGGAAATAATATTTCCAATGTCAATACTGTGGGATTTAAAAAGGGGCGGTCCACCTTTGCCGATACTTTGAGTGAAAATGTGGCCACCCAGGCAGGTACCGCCCAGATGGGCCGGGGCATGTCCATGGGCAGTGTGGATCAGGCCTTTGGCACCGGCTCCTTTGAATCCACAGGAAATTCCACAGACCTCTCCATCGGCGGGGACGGTTTTTTTGTCCTGCGCAAGAGCGGTACTGAAAACAACTATTACACCCGTGCGGGAAATTTTCATTTTGATAAAGCAGGTCAGCTGATAAACCCTGAGGGGTATCTTGTCCAGGGGTGGGAACTGGACGAGGAGACCGGTGAGGATAAAGGTGCCATCCAGGATATTGTTCTGGATGCCTTTACCTCTCCTCCGAAAAAGAGTTCCCAGATGACCGCCATAACCAACCTGGATGCAGATGCGGAAAGCAAGGCAGTGGTGCTGTCCAATCTATGGGACTCCAGTGCTGACGAGTATGTCGGTGCCGGTAATTACGAGTACCAGACCGTGGTACAGGTGTACGACTCCCTGGGCAGTACCCATGATGTGACCATTTATTATGACAAGAAATCAGATACCGACTGGGAATACACCATCACCTGCAACCCTGAAGAAGATGAACGGGAACTGGTCCAGGGAACGACAAGCAAGGGACTCCTTGCCAGGGGAGAGATCACGTTCAGCCAGAGCAGTGGTGATATCCTGGACTTTACCATGGAAAAGATGACCGGCAGAATCGGCAATTTCCAGGCCAGCGGGGTGAACACCAAGGATGAAACCCACTTTACCATTGATAACTACGAAGCCATGGCCCTGGACGGGTATAATTTCAGTTTTGAGTTTGACGGCACCCAATGGGACTTTCAGGCGGGTGATAAACCTGACAACTACTCAAACGCGGAAGTCATCTATTCCGATTCCCAGAACATTCACATCGATTTGGATAACACTGACACCAACACTGATCCCGATCTTAAAATAAAGCTTGACCAGCCTGCCGTGGCCACGGATTCCCTCTCCTTTGATATCAACGACAAAAACGATCTCCACAAACAGTCTGTGGAAAACACCACCTATTTCGGGGATACGGCCAATGACAACACCACCCTTCAGATCAACGATCCCAGCGTGATGACAACAGACTGTGAGGAGACCGTGGGCATGGTATGGTATCCCACGTCAACCACTGACCCGGCCGATGTAAACGGGAAGTGGCGGTGGAGCAATCCTGAAACAGCAAAAAATAACGGCACACTTGTCAGCGGGATGAATTATAGCGGTGCAGTTAATGAAGATGGTGATGCTGATGGCACCTGGAATTTTGTCACCGATCCTGATGATCCCTACAACAGCGCCGGCGATGAAATAAGGGTTGCCGATGCATCGGTAATGGCACGATACGCCGATATTCAGGTGCAATACGATGCCGGTGCCTGGAATTGGGACAACCCGGTAAAAGACGCGGATTTCACCGCAGTAACCACATCCATGAACAGCCCCTTTGACTCTCCATCCCTGAGTAATATTGACAATAGCGGAACAGGGTCACCTCCGGTCAATGCCTTTGCTGCAGCAGGTACCTATGCGTTTACCTACTATAATCCTACTACTGTTGCTAACCCGGATACCTGGGAGTTTACATCCGGTCCTGCTGGCGGTTCTGTTGATCTTGCCGC
>JAWOEJ010000360.1:0-11034 GCA_046482845.1 Desulfobacteraceae bacterium
CGCCGCCCCCAGCGGTTGCCTGTCAGGAACATTGAGAACCTAAGGAGGTCAGACTTTTTCCCTGCCAGGCGTTAAGAAAATCAAGCTGTTTGAGGACCAGTGGCCGCAGTTCTTGATTTTTAGCCTGGCAGGGAAAAAGTCCTCCGTCGGTCGCTGTTCCTGACAGGCAACCGCTGGGGGCGGCGGTATTCAAAGAACTTGATGATCGAGTTCTAAAAAATAATCCACGCTTATTGTCTGTCTTGTTGCCCGTCTTCTGCGCTGCGCCAATGGGACATGTGTCAACATGACATTTCACGGACCACAGGTAAATCCGAAAAAAACTTTCCTTGATTTTTCATTGAATAAACACTATACTCAATGGAAAAATTTTCTATAAAGATACCTGCCTGTCTGGTCCGGGTTATAAAATTTAAATCATTTTTTAATACAAAGATCTGTACATTTCATGAAACACTTCCATCTTATCTATGCCTGGAGCGCCCATGTGTTTACCACCAGCGGTGTCTGCTTTTTGTTTTTATCCCTCATCGCCGCTGTTGACGGACACTTTAAACTGGCATTTCTCTATCTGGCGGTAAGTACGCTTATCGATGCCCTTGACGGGTTTTTTTCCAGAAAAGCCAATGTAAAAAAACATGTGCCCGGAATTGACGGGGAACTTCTCGACAATATCATTGACTATACAGGATTTGTATTTGTTCCAGCCTTTATCATCTACAAGCTGAACCTGATTCCCGGTTTTTTTGGCCTGGCAGCCTGTTTTATCATCCTGACCACCTCATGCTACCAGTTCTGTCAGAAGGATGCAAAAACAAAGGATCACTATTTTAAAGGCTTTCCTTCCTACTGGAACATTGTTGCCCTTTACCTGTTTCTCTATCAGGCCCATCCGTTTACCGGGTTTTTCATTATACTGCTCTGCGGTGTACTTGTTTTCATCCCGGTTAAATACCTTTACCCCTCACGGACGAAATTCTTTCAAAAACCCATTCTTGTCATGGGAACACTATGGGGGGCAGGCATATTTATTGTCCTGCTGCTCAATGACATTGGACATCCCCCGGTCTGGTTTTCCCTCGTGTCCACGGCTTTTTTTGCCGCCTATACCGGGGCCAGCCTGGTGGCCACCTTTAAAAAAACCCCTGCGGAGAAATTTCTTCCTTGAGCATGCAGCAGGCAATCCTGTGCCGGGGGGTTTTATCCGCATTATAGGAAAGATTATCCGGCTGAACAAGTTTGTTCATCACACACCCCTCGGGAATGGTGAGATGAAACAGATCTTCCTCGTTGATTTTGGATGTTTTAACAAGCTGGTTGTCTTTAATTTCAAAACTGTGCAGAGGATAATCCTCACACACAGGACAGCGGTACACCCTGGCATTGGGAAAGATAAAATAATTGTCTGCCACAAGCCCTGCGCACTGAAACGTTTCTTCCGGTTCCAGAAAAACCTTTGGGTAGGTTACAACAATACCGTATGAGGCAATTTTTAAAGCCACTTCAGGCACAATATCAAGCCAGCTTTCCCTTGACACCTGAAGACCGCTGTCACCCGCGTCAGCCGACTCTCCCCTTATACCGATCACCTGAATAAAAAACCGCTGAATCCCCAGATCCTTTACAATTTCCGGCATCATGGCCAGCTCATGGATATTATTACGGCTCACCGTATAGATCATGGATGCGGCAAACCCCTTGGAAACAGCTGATTTTACCCCTTTAAGGCAGGTGTCATAACACCCGCTGCCCCGGATGGCATCATTGGTCTCCCTTGTGGCACCATCAAGGGAAAAACTGATAAAATCCACTTCATCCGGGCTGATACGATTCAGTATGTCATGGAAAAGATACCCGTTGGTATCAATGGTGATAGATTTAAACCCCAGCCGTTTTGCCTCTTTGACCGCCAGGGGAAGATCCCTGTGCATGGTGGGCTCCCCTCCCAGAAAAATCACATTAATGGACTGTGATCCTGAAGCTGCCGGGTTTTTGCCCTGTTTTTCTGCAAACAAAGCAAGCCAGTCTTTTATGGTTTCAATATCAAGGGTTTTGTCTCCATGCTGCTTTTTATTGATATAGCAGTGGGTACACGAGAGATTGCACTTTGTTAGAATATGAAAAAAAAGATTTGATGCATCCTTGGAAAAGGCCACTGTTTTTTTCTGCATTATCTGCTCCGTATATCTGCAGCCGCAAAACGCCGGAAAAGAAGATGTGCAAAACCAGGTCTCTGAACTGCAGCACATCACGGCTGGATTTTTAAAATTTTTATATTAATGAATGATACTCCTGGACAGCTCTGACACTTAAGGGCGCTTTTCTCAATGCCTGTATGGCCTTACAGATTGCCTTTGCCCCGTCAGTTGTGGTGGCATAGGGTATTTTGAACTGAATGGCGGACCGCCTGATGGCAAAGCCGTCCTTCTGGGTCTGGCTGCTGGCACCGGTGTTGAGAATAAGCTGAACCTCACTGTTTTTAACGGCATCCACCACATTGGGTCTTCCTGTGGACACTTTTTTGACAAACCTGGCCGGGATATGGTTGTCCTGCAGAAAAGATGCCGTGCCCCGGGTGGCCATGATGGTAAATCCCATATCATAAAAATCTCTGGCAACGGGCAGGGCTGCCTGCTTGTCACTGTCCTGCACACTGATAAACACCGTCCCTGAAACGGGAAGATTCTGGCCGGCGCCCAGCTGGGCCTTGGCCACGGCAGCACCCAGATCGATATCAATCCCCATGACTTCACCGGTTGATTTCATCTCAGGCCCGAGAACCGGATCCACTTTGGCAAATCTGTCAAAGGGCATCACCGCCTCTTTAACTGAATAATAGGGAGGAATCACCTGGTGGGTCAGACCCAGCTGTCCAAGGGTTTTTCCAAGCATCACCCTGGTGGCGATTTTTGCCAGAGGCACGCCGGTTGCCTTGCTCACAAAGGGAATGGTTCTGGACGCCCTGGGATTCACCTCAATGACATAGACCTTGTTGTTCATAATGCCGAACTGGATATTCATCAACCCCTTTACCTTGAGTTCCTTTGCCAGGGCCTGGGCTGCGGCTGTCATCTCTTCAATATGTTCCTTTGAAATAGAATAAGGGGGCAGGACACAGGCAGAATCGCCGGAATGGATACCCGCCTCTTCCACATGCTCCATCATCCCGCCGATGATGGTTGTCTCCCCGTCTGAAACCGCATCCACGTCCAGTTCAAAGGCGTCTTCAAGAAACTGATCAATCAGCACGGGATGGTCTGGAGACGCAGAAACAGCCAGATCAAAAAATTCTTTTAAATCCTTTTTATCGTACACAATCTTCATGGCCCTGCCGCCAAGGACAAACGACGGCCTGACCATGACCGGATACCCGATTTCCATGGCTATTTTTTCAGCTTCTGAAAAACTTGTGGCAATGCCGTTGGCCGGCTGGGCAATCCCCAGTTTTTTCAGCATGGCCTGGAAGAGATCCCTGTCCTCTGCCCTGTCAATACTTTCAGGAGATGTCCCTATAATGGGAACGCCGGCTTTTTCAAGGGCAGTGGCCAGATTCAGAGGGGTCTGTCCGCCAAACTGGACAATCACCCCAAAGGGCTTTTCCTTTTCAACAATATGAAGCACATCTTCCCGGGTCAGGGGCTCAAAATAGAGTTTGTCCGAGGTGTCATAATCCGTACTCACTGTTTCGGGATTGGAGTTGACCATAATGCTTTCCACCCCTTCTTCCCTTAAGGCAAAAGACGCATGAACGCAGCAGTAGTCAAACTCAATGCCCTGACCGATACGATTGGGCCCGCCGCCCAGGATAATCACTTTTTTACAATCAGACACCCTTGCCTCGCACTCCCGTTCATAGGTGGAGTAATAATAGGGTGTAACCGCCTTGAATTCAGCCGCACAGGTGTCCACCAGCTTATAAACCGGCACAATGCCGAGTTGTTTTCTTTTCCGTTCAATCTGCTCTTCAGACTGACGGGTCAAAAAGGCAAGCTGTACATCGGAAAAGCCCCACCTTTTGGCTTTTCTCAGCATCTCCTTGGTCAGGTCGCGGCCGGCAAAACCGATCTCCTTTTCAAACTCTACAATCTGCTTGATCTGCCTCAGAAACCAGGGGTCAATGGCTGTGAGCCCACGTATGGTTTCTATGGACATGCCGTTGAGCAGGGCATATCTCAGATAAAAAATCCGCTGGGAATTGGGTGTGGTTAATTTATACTCCAGTTCTGTTTTTGATATACTTTCCCCGGGCAGATCCCGTCCGTCGGCACCAAGTCCAAAGCGGTTTATCTCAAGGGAGCGCAGCCCCTTTTGAAGGGCCTCCTTAAAGGTTCTGCCAATGGACATGGTCTCACCAACGGATTTCATGGCAGTGGACAGAATATCGTCTGTTTCCGGAAATTTTTCAAAGGTCCACCGGGGTATCTTGACCACACAGTAGTCAATGGAAGGCTCAAAACAGGCCAGGGTTTCTCCTGTGATATCATTGGGAATCTCATCCAGGGTAAACCCCACTGCCAGCTTGGCTGCAATTTTGGCTATGGGAAATCCCGTGGCCTTGGAGGCAAGGGCTGAACTCCGCGACACCCTCGGGTTCATCTCAACGATGATGAGCTCGCCGTCCACCGGGTTAACGGCAAATTGAACATTGGACCCCCCCGTGTCCACACCGATTTCATTCATGATGGCAATGGATGCATCCCTGAGTTTCTGATACTCCTTGTCCGAAAGGGTCTGGGCAGGCGCCACGGTAAGGCTGTCTCCGGTATGGACCCCCATGGGATCAATATTTTCAATGGAGCAGATAATAACCACATTGCCGGCCCGGTCGCGCATCACCTCAAGCTCATACTCTTTCCAGCCCAGGACAGACTCTTCAAGCATTACCTGACTGATAAGACTGGCATCCAGACCGGATCTGGCAAGGGAAGAAAGCTCCTCTTTGTTATAGGCCACACCGCCGCCGGTGCCTCCCAGGGTAAAACTCGGCCTGACAATAATGGGAAACCCAATTTCTGCTGCAACAGCTTCAACTTCCTGCATGGAGTGAGCAAATCCGCTTTCAGGGATTCTAAGATTGATCCGGTTCATGGCATCCCGGAAAAGCTCCCTGTCCTCTGCTTTTTTTATGGCCTCAACAGAAGCACCGATCATTTCAACATTGTATTTATCAAGAACACCCATTTTGGCAACTTCCACTGCAGTGTTCAGTCCGGTCTGTCCGCCCAGGGTGGGCAGCAGGGCATCGGGTCTTTCCCTTTCAATAATTTTGGCCACGACTTCCGGTGTAACCGGCTCTATATAGGTTTTATCCGCTGTTTCAGGGTCTGTCATGATGGTGGCAGGGTTGGAGTTCACCAGGATTACCGTATATCCTTCTTCCTTAAGGGCTTTGCACGCCTGGGTACCTGAATAATCAAATTCACAGGCCTGAGAAATAATAATCGGGCCCGCGCCAATAATGAGAATCTTATTTATATCTGTACGTTTTGGCATTGTTGTTTGTCCGTTGTGTTTTATTTTTCCATCATCGCTGCAAAGCGTTTGAAAAGATAGGATGCATCATGGGGACCTGGAGACGCTTCTGGATGATACTGAACCGCAAAGGCTGAAAATTTTTTATTTTCAAGACCTTCCAGGGAATCTTCGTTAAGATTGATATGGGTCATTTCAACCCCTTCAGATCCAAGGGTATTCAGATCAACTGCAAACCCGTGGTTCTGGGATGTGATCTCAACTTTGCCGGTGGCAAAATTCTTTACCGGCTGGTTCCCTCCTCTGTGACCGAATTTTATTTTATAGGTTTTTGCACCCAGGGCAATCCCCAGAAGCTGCATGCCCAGGCAGATGCCAAAGACAGGCCGATACCCCAGTATCCCTCTGATGGTGTCAACCGCATAGGTAAGCGGTTCTGGATCACCAGGGCCGTTGGATAAAAATATTCCGTCCGGTTCCAGCCTCTTAACGGCATCCGCACTTGTTGAGGCCGGCATGACAAGAACTTCACATCCTGCCGCCTCCAGACACCGGATGATATTATACTTGATGCCGTAATCAAGGGCCACAACCTGGTGCTTCTCTTTTCTTTCCCGCCATATGGACGCATCCAGAACAACATCCTGGGCAATATAAATGGGCTTATTGTCCTGCCAGAAATAGGGAAATCTGGTTGTTACCTCTCTGGCCAGATCACATCCCTCCATGGAAGGTATTTTTCTGGCCTTTTTTGAAAGGGATAAGGGATCAAGATCCAGGGTGGATACGACCGCCCTCATGGCTCCCTTTTCCCTTAAATGACGGGTCAGCGCCCGGGTATCAACGTCTTCAACCCCCAGCACGCCTGCTTTTTTAAGATAATCCCCAAGGGACCCTGTGGAGCGGAAATTACTTGGAACATCAACATACTCCCGGACAATCAGGGCTTCAGCCTGAATACCGCTGGATTCTTCATCCTCCGGGCAGACACCGTAATTGCCGATCATGGGACAGGTCATGGTCACCATTTGCCCGTAGTAAGACGGATCCGTTAAAATCTCCTGGTAGCCGGTCATACTGGTATTAAATACAACCTCGCCTGATGCTTCTCCTCTGCCTGTAAAGCTTTTGCACGGAAAAGTTCTTCCGTCCTCAAGTGCTAATAACGCTTTCATGATTGTTTTCCACTGTTCAAATTTCATTTTTTTATATGAAAGCCATCAGCCGTCAGCCATCAGTACTCAGCTAACAGCTAAAAGCTAACAGCTAACAGCTAACAGCTAACAGCTTTCATGCTTCGTTGTGTCCGCCAGGACATGTGGGTTATATAGATATAGAACCTGTACAATTCAAGATACTGGATACAACACCCTATTTTCTCACCACTGCGCTTCTGCATTGTGCAAATGGGATCTAAAATACCAAACCCTTATCTTTTGGTCAATAAAAGATAAATGCGGGCAGCTCCACCGGTGACAAAATTATTGACAAAACCAAGGGGTTTGATAGGTTACTTTAATTGTTTCCTTAAACTGAAAGGCGCTGAACCCGGGTTTTCTGTTTCCCGTATCCGGGATCTGGTTTCTTGTGTCTTGAATTGCAGGGTTAAAAAACGGCCATGAAAATAAAAGGAATTTCAAAAAAAACTCAGAACATGCTCAATAGAAAAAAAGAGACTGTTTTTCATGCCTTTTCCAAGGAAAATCTGGTTCTTCCCGGAAATACGGATTTTCGGGATAAACTTGAAAAAGCCTTGTTCTTCAGTGAATTTATCTTTGAATCTATTGTTAACCACCCTGAAATTTTCATGGATCTCATCTCATCAGGGGATCTTGAAAGCCCCTGTCCCGCTGGATATTATGCGGATCAACTGACACAACAGATTGCCCGTGTCAGTGAAACCTCGGAGATGAAAAAAATCCTGTTAAAGACCAGGATGCGGGAAATGGTGAGAATTGCCTGGCAGGACCTTACAGGAACGGCGGATCTGAATGAAACATTAAAAGATCTGTCCAGTCTTGCAGAAGCATGTGTTGACAAAGCACTTCGGTTTCTTTATGATAAACTTTGTTTAATACAAAAACCACCTCTTGACCCCTATGGTAAACAACAGGAGATAATTGTTCTGGGTATGGGAAAACTGGGTGCCAGAGAACTTAATTTCTCATCGGATATTGATCTTATATTTGCGTGCCCTGACAATACCCTGTGTAAACACAGCGAACAGACCATTACCAGTGAAGAATTTTTTACAAAATTATGCCGCAGCTTTTTAAGGGTGTTTGACACAGCCATGGACAATTCAGCCCTTTTTCGCGTAGATACCCGTTTAAGGCCCTTTGGCACCAGCGGGCCCCTTGTAATGTCATGTTCGGCAATGGAAAATTACTATCAGTACCAGGGCAGGGAGTGGGAGAGATACGCCCTGATAAAAGCCAGGCCGGTGGCAGGGGATACAGCCCGGGGAAAAGCCCTTATTAAAGCGTTGAATCCTTTTATATACAGGCGCTATTTTGATTACGGCACCTTTGATGCCTTCAGGGATATGAAAAAAAGAATTGCGTTTCAGGCCAGAGACAAACGTTTAAAAAATAATATCAAGCTTGGAAAAGGCGGTATCCGGGAAATTGAATTCTTCTGCCAGATATTTCAGCTGGTAAGGGGAGGCGTAGAGCCAGAATTCCAGGAACAGAACCTTCTTAAAATACTTGCACTTCTGGCAGACAGAGCCTGCATAGATCTCTCAACCAAGACTGAATTGCGCAATGCCTATATTTTTTTTAGAAAAACAGAAAACAGGCTTCAGGCCCATGCCGACTGCCAGACCCATGACCTGCCGCAAACACATGAGCACCGCCTGTCCCTTGCTCTGTCCATGGGCTTTGACACCTGGGATGAATTTCTGACAAAGCTGAATCTTCACAGGGAAAGGGTCCACACCCATTTTAATCAACTTCTGGAAGCGGAAAATGACGATCAGAACCAGGATATTGATGAAATCAAATACCTGTGGGCCCACATCAACGACCCCCAGGCGGTGGAAACCTGTCAGGCTCTGGCGGGATTTGAAGATTCCAAACAGGTCATTTACCTGCTCAAAAGAATTGAAGCCCACACCAATACCAAAAAACTGACCGCTGACGGCAAAAAACGGCTGGACAAACTCATTCCCCTGCTGGTTAAAAAGGCCGGAAAAACTAAAACCCCTGAAACAGTTTTGAGCCGGTTTGCCGACCTTATTATAAATATAGAGCGCCGTACATGCTATATCTCCCTTCTTCTTGAGAACCCAAGGGCGGTTGACACCCTTTCCGTACTGGCTGAAAAAAGTCACTGGATCATCTCTTTTCTTGCCAGTCACCCGGCTCTCCTTGATGAACTGGTCAATCCTGATGCCCTTTACGAACCTCCGGGCAGGGACGCTTTAGTCAAAGAACTTGACCTGCGCATGCGCCACATCCCGGATGACGATTTTGAGTTCCAGCTGGAAGAATTATGCCTGTTCAAACAGATTAACATTCTAAGGGTGGCTGCTGCAGATATCAGCCGCAATTATCCTTTAATGAAGGTAAGTGACCAGCTTACCTGTATTGCAGAAACCATTTTAAACAAAATCATAGAAATATCCTGGCATCAGACCGCAGCCAAGTACGGGTCTCCCCTTGGAAACAAAGCCTATAAAGCGTCTGCTTGTGGATTTGCCGCCATTGCCTATGGTAAACTCGGCGGAATTGAGCTAGGATACAACTCAGACCTTGATCTTGTCTTTATTCATACCGGTGATGAGGGCATGACAGAAGGCGGCAGCCGGGCCGTTGAGAAAAAAAGGTTCTACAGCCTGCTCGGCCAGCGGATCATCAACACCCTTACCATACACACCCCGGCCGGCACCCTGTACCAGCCAGACATGAGACTGCGCCCCAGCGGCCAGGCCGGTGTTATTGTCAGCCAGGTGGATGCCTTTGCCGAGTATACAGAAAACCAGGCCTGGACATGGGAACACCAGGCCATTATCAGAGCCCGGCCCGTTGCAGGAGATGAATACCTTAAAAAACGGTTCCAGCAGATCAGAAAAAAAGCGCTGACGGCTGACCGCGACCCTGAGCCCCTTTGGCAGGACGTGGTAAACATGCGGGAACGCCTGAGAAAAGAACATAAACACGCCAGAAACACCTTTGATGTAAAACAGGGCAGCGGGGGCGTAGTTGATATTGAATTTCTGGTGCAGTTTCTGGTTCTGAAACACAGCCATGACCATCCTTCCCTTGTCCAGTGGACGGATAATGTCCGGCTCCTGGACACCCTTGCAGCCGAGGGTCTGTTATCTAAAAACGATTCAGCTGTTCTGAAAACAGCCTACCTGGAGTTGAGAATGTTCCTTCACCGCCTCAGCTTTCAGGAACATGAGCAGGAAGCTTGGGAAAATGAATCCGCTGAAATCAGAAAAAAAGTAACTTTTATATATGAACAAATAATGGGTCTTTAACAATTAAAATTGAACCGTCAGCCATCAGAGCAACAAAGACGGGATAGAGATTATAGATGGCTGATGGCTTCAATCAGCAGGCATTTAAAAAAAGGAGAGAAACATGAGCGTACCCCAATGGCAAACACCTTTCTGGCCGGAAGGTGTTTCACATGATGTTCCGGATTATAAATTTCCCTTATTCAAGATCCTTGATGATGCGGCAAGGGATTATCCGGAACAGACCTTTACCATATTCAATGGTGCAGCCAAAACCTTTGCCCAGGTCAAGGACACATCTGACAGAATTGCAAACTTTCTTTCAAACAAGGACATAAAAAAGGGAGACCGGATTGCAATTTTTCTTCCCAACATTCCCCAGTTTCCGGAAATTCTGTTTGGCATTCTCAAGGCCGGTGCGGTATGTGTCAACTGCAATCCCGTTTACACACCCACAGAACTCAACCACCAGCTCAACGATTCAGAAGCTAAAATGGTGTTCTGCATGGATCACCCTGAATTTTATCCCAACACCATAAAAGCTATTAAGGGCACAGATGTAAAAGATGTTATTATCTGCAACATCAAATCCTATCTTCCAAAAATCCAGGCCATTCTCGGCTCTTTGCTGGGCAAAATCCCCAGGGCTAATCATCATGAACCCGGTCATTATATGTTTGATGACATTGTGGCCTCTTCTGCGCCGACACCTCCTTCCGTTGACATAAACCCGGAAGAAGATACGGCCGTCATGCTGTACACGGGTGGCACCACCGGTGTTCCCAAAGGCGCTGAACTGGTTCATACCAATTTTACCTATGATGTTGCAGCGCTTTATGAATACGGCATGTTTATCCATGAAAAAGGTGAAAAACCGGAAAAAATGCGCAAGGGCGGATTTCATGCCTTTCTTGGCGTACTGCCCTGGTACCACAGTTTTGGCATTACAGTTGCCATGCTTTCAGCAGCAGGCTCAGGCAGCAGACTGATCTGTCCTTTTCCTATTCGCTGCCTTGGTAGGTATCTTGGGAAATGCCCTCCTTCTCAGATCCAAAAACCAGGTTCCCAATGGAAATCACACCTAGGAGAACTATCAT
>JAWOEJ010000365.1:0-15324 GCA_046482845.1 Desulfobacteraceae bacterium
ATATCTAATTTATGACAAAAAAAAATCTCAAACACATCATATGGGCCCTGGGGATTATTTTTATCCTCACAGGACTTGTTGCCTCGGTTGCGGCCTGGAATCTGATAAAATACACCCAGACCCCGCTGAACAAAACCAGGGCAGACACCCCGTCCCCTCAATGGACAAGCTTTTCCATCAAACCGGGTGAAAGCCTGTCCCAGATTTCAGAAAACCTGGAAAAACAAGAGATTATAACCAGCTGCGTCATGTTCAGAATCTATGCCCGGATCAAGGGAGAAGCCAAAAAAATAAAGGCTGGAGAATACCGTCTGTCCTCTGCCATGACCCCCCGGGCAGTGCTTGATAAAATAGTCAGCGGCAGGGTGGCCGCATTTCGATTAACCATACCTGAAGGCTTAAACATAAAAGAAATTGCCCGCCTTGTGGAACGAGCAGGATTTGGGACAGAAGAAATGTTTCAGGCGGCAGCACATGATAAAACCCTGGTTCTGGATATGGGCATTTCAGCAGACAGCTGTGAAGGCTACCTGTTTCCTGAAACCTATTTTTTCCCCAGGCATACACCGCCTGAAACCATCATCAGGCATATGGTAAACCGGTTCACCACTGTTTTTACAAAGCAATGGGAAAGCCGGACAGAAAAACTGGGGTTTAGCCGCCATGAAATTGTTACCCTTGCATCCATTATTGAAAAGGAAACCGGAAAGGCATCGGAACGGCCCATTATTTCATCTGTCTTTCACAACCGGCTGAAAAAGGGAATGCGCCTTGCAAGCGATCCCACTGTGATTTACGGCATACCAGATTTCAATGGAAATATTACCCGCAAAGATCTTGAAACAAAAACCCCTTACAATACCTATAAAATCAATGGTCTGCCCCCCGGCCCCATTGCCAGTCCGGGAAAGATGGCCCTTAAGGCAGCCCTTTTCCCTGCAGATACCGATTATCTGTTTTTTGTATCAAAAAAAGATACCACCCATAAATTTTCAAAAACCTTTAAAGACCATAACAAAGCCGTGAGAAAATACCAGCTCAATCGTTGAACTGATTTAAATATACAATAACAGCACCGCTTCTGATCTTGTGTTTTTTATCCCATTCAAACCAGAGCACAATACCCTGTTTTTTTAATTTCCTCAAATAATCTTCCACCACGTCCGGAAGAACAGCACCATGGGGAGAATGAAGACCCCTGCCCACTATGATTTTCAGGGTAAATATCCCGTTCATCAAGGCGGTCCTGAGAAAGGCCTCTGTTTTTACCACTGCTTCTGCAGCTGTAAATCCGTGCAGGTCCAGCTTTCTTTCCGGTAATGGATAACGCTTAAGCCGTTTTTTCAAAGGAATGGGTTCAGGCGGGGGACTGCCTTTTTTGGCACGCATCAGCGCATCGCTGTTTTGCCCCTTAAGGGTTGCATCAATCAGATCAGATAAAACAGAAGAATCCTTTGAATTGTTGTCAAAGTCATTGTTTTTCTGAAACATCCCTGACAGGGATTCTGCCCCGTCAAGAAAAGGGATTCCGTGTTTATTACGCCTTATTCTGCTTTGGCTGACCCTTTTTTTCCCACGGGCAGAATCTTGACGGATATCTGCTTCTATATTTAAAGTTTCAGAACAGGATTCCTGATTATTTTCCAGGCTATTGTTTTCATGGGGGATTTTACCTGGGTTTGCCGGCTGGTGTGCACCTGTATCTTCCAGGGGATGGTTTCCTGTATTTTCTATCCGGTGTTTACCTGTGTCCCCACAGGCATCACAGAACATTGGAAAAAGGGATTGTCCTGGATTAAGCAGAGGAATTCCGTTTTTATTTTTTTTACAGGACAATTTCTTTTTTTTATTTTTTTTGTGTTTCCCAGCCATTGTGAAAGGATACTTTAGAACCGGTTTTTTTTCAAGAAAAAGCTGCCAGGGATAAAATCAGCAATGCCGAGATTGACTTTAAAGGCGCATGCTGATATTAAAGAAAGTTATGAATATTGGAAATATTGTAGAATACATAGACCAGCAAAAAATCATCACTGCTGTTATCACCCAGATAAAAAATCAGCGGCTGAGACTGCTTACGGAAAACAACCGTGAGGCCAACATCTCTGCAAACAGACTTCTGGAGATATCACCAGACACCCTTGATATTTCAGAACCAAGGGATAATATAGTTAAAACCCTTAAAAAAAAAGCCGAAAACAGACAGAGTCTTGCATCGACAATCAATGTCAGGGAGCTCTGGGAAATTCTCCATGAAGATGGTGAAGAAATTGACCTGCCCACCATGACCCTGTTCTGTTTTGACCCGCCCTTGACTCCGGACCATGAATCCGCCGTGATCAGGGCCTTTTTCCATGATAAAATCTATTTTAAATTCAGCCGGCAGACCTTTACCCCCCATACCCTTACTCAGATTGAAACCACCCGGAAGCAGTTGCAGAAGGCAGAACAAATGGAACTGCTTATCAAAAAAGGGGAAGCCTGGATCAAAAAGGCAATGAATGAAAACATCAATGGATCTGAAACCTGCGACCCCAAAATTCTTGATATTCTGAAATGGTATTATATTCTTGACAAGGAAAGCCGGACCGCATCCGCTGCAAAAGAAATGCTCTCCCGGGCCGGGGTGGATTCCCCGAACCAGTTATTTTCCCTGCTTGTCAAGGCAGATATCTGGGATGAAAACCAGAATATTGATCTGATCCGCATGGATATCCCCCTTGATTTTCCTCAAGAAATTATTGAGACAGCAGAACATATCAGTCAATCAGAGGACAACAAGGGGTTCAAAACAGATCCCCGGAGAAGGGACCTTACAGATACGCCATGCTTTACCATTGACGGGCAGTCCACCCTGGACTACGACGATGCCATCAGTCTTGTCAAAAATGATGACAGATATACCCTGGGCATCCACATTGTGGATGTGGCCGAACTGATCAAGAACAACGATCCCATTGACAGAAATGCCAGAGAAAGGGGCACCTCCATCTACATGCCCGACGATAAAATCCCCATGCTGCCGCCAAGGCTTTCCGAGGATATGTGCAGTCTCAAGGAAGGTGAGATCCGTCCCGGCATCAGCACTTTGGTGTACTTGAACCGGTTTTTTGAAGTGATTGATTATGAAGTTGTTGCCAGCGTGATCAAGGTTCACAAACAGATGACCTATACCGAGGCCAACATGCTTATCGGAGAGGATGATCCCATTACCACCCTTCACAGAGCAGCCACTGTTTTAAGGGAGAAGCGTCTGAAAAACGGCGCCATCAACATCACTTTGCCTGAGGTCAATATCTGGATTGATGACAATGGTGACATTGGTATTTCAAAAATAGACCGGGAAAACCCCTCAAGAATGCTGGTTTCAGAAATGATGATCCTGGCAAATGCGTTAATGGCTGAATTTCTTGCTGCCAATAATGTGCCCGGGATTTTCAGATCCCAGGCAGACCCCAAAAAACGCCTTTTTTCCGGCATTGAAACAGATATTTTTCTAAACTGCATGCAGCGCAAACAACTGAACCGCGCCTTGATCGGCACCAGGGCTGAAAATCATGCAGGTCTCGGGGTAAAAGCATATATCACAGCCACATCCCCCATCAGAAGATACTATGACCTGATCAACCAGAGGCAGTTACGCAGTGTTCTGGGATATGACCCTGCCTACTCCAGAGAAGAACTTGACAATATGATCATTGCCCTGGATCTGCCCGTGGGCAATGCCGGAAAAATGCAGTTCCAGAGAAAACGATACTGGCTGTTCAAACATCTGGAAACCCTGAAGGGAACCTCCCTTGAGGCCATGGTCCTTGATGCCTACAGGGATTTTTACTCTGTAATGATCAAGGACTATATGCTTGAATGGAAAATACCGGCCAGCGGCATTAAACTGGAACCGGGAGACCACCTCAGAATCACCATCCAGCATGCCGATGCCCGGCGCAACCAGTTATCCCTTTTTGTATAAAATCGCCTGATTAATGCTTGAAGCTCCTCTGACCGGTGTAAACCATGGTGGCGTTTTTTTCATTACAGGCTTCAATGGACTGATAGTCATTCAGGGAACCGCCGGGCTGGACAACGGACTGAACCCCCTGGCTGAGACCAACATCAATGCCGTCCCGAAAGGGGAAAAAGGCATCACTGACCATGGTGGCACCAATAAGGCCACCCTGCTCCTTTTTTACATCTGCTTCAATTTCCTGAATTTTATCCTGATCTTTTAGGAGAACAAAGGGCGTTTCATAGCGTTCAAAGGCATATCTGTCCTTTAATTTCCGATAGGCCTTGTCAACGGCTATTTCAGCCACACCGACCCGGTCCTGCTCGCCAGTGCCGATCCCTATGGTTACATTGTCCTTGACATAAATTACGGAATTGGATGTAATACCGGATTCCACCAGCCATCCAAAAAGCATGTCAGCGTATTCTGCCTCGCCTGGACTGCGGCTTACCTTATAGGTCTTTCCCTGGTACTCGGTTTCAGCCAGCTTAAAATCATCCGTTGAAAGCACAGTGGGTGAAAAGGACCACTGGGCAACAAGTCCACCGTCCATAAGGCTTTTAAAATCCAGAACCCGTTTGCCAATATAGTTTTTCAGATTGTCGATATTGCTGATCCGTATCACCCTGAGATTTTTTCTCTGGGCCAGAATATCAAAGGCGCCCTCTTCAAATTCCGGGGCCACAACCACCTCAGCATACTGGTTGGCAACAGCCTGGGCCGTTGCCTTGTCCACGGGCCGGTTCAGGGCAATGCATCCGCCAAAGGCAGCGACGCGGTCAGCCATATACGCCCTGGAATAGGCCTGTTCAAGACTTTCAGCCCTGGCTGCACCGCAGGGATTGTTATGCTTGACAATAACGGCCGTGGGCATATCTGAAAAATAACGCAGAATATTCAGTGCATTGTCTGCATCCGTAAGGTTGGTTTTCCCCGGATGCTTTCCAGACTGCAGCAGTTCGAGATCTGATACCATATATTTACCCGGCTGTATGGTTTCAACCTCTCCAAGGACAAGGTTTCCGTTGACCAGCCGGTAGAGCGCGGCTTCCTGGCCTGGATTTTCTCCGTACCGAAGTCCCTTGTTCACCCCCTCAATGGTCCATGACACCTTTTCATAAAACAGGGTCTGTCTTTTTCCTTTGTCCACAAAGCTGATCTCAAGGGATGGGGTAAAATGATCATCCATGATTGTTTTGTACATTTTTTTCAAGTCTTCAGCCATTTTTATTCTCCTGTGGTGTAACATGATTGAACATCTTTGAATTGCTGCGCTGCAAAATAATCTGCAATGGTTCTGTCATAGGCTGCGGTATGGGCAAAGGCCTTTTTTGACAGATCAAACCGGTCCTCAAGGGTTAAGGCGCCCTTGTTTTTTTCCATTGATGCAAGAATCACGGGATAGGAGTCAGGGTCCACCACAGATGCCACCCGGATAAAATTCTTTGCCGCAGCCCGTATCATGGTGGGGCCGCCGATATCAATATTGCCCCGGGCATTTTCCAGGGTTATCCCTTTCTGGGCAATGGTCTTCTTAAAGGGATAGAGATTGGCAACCACCATGTCTATGGTCAGGGCCCCGGTCCGCTTTAAATCTTCCTGATGAGCGGCATTATAGGTTTCCGTCAGCAGCCCCAGGTAGATTTTAAAATCCAGGGTTTTTACCAGCCCCCCCTGGGTTTCCGGCTGACCTGTGTATTCAGACACCTGTTTCAAATGGCCATTTGCTTTGTCCCTGAGTATCTCTTTGATGCGGGCACAGGTGCCTCCCGTGGAAAGAATGGTCATTTCCGGATTGAGATCTATTAGTTCTGGAATAAAATTTTCCAGGCCGGATTTATCAGACACACTGACCAGCACAGTGCTTACCCGAACAACATCATCAATTTTATCGACAATATTTTTTCCCATGGTGTTTCCTCTTTTGTCGCTCTTGTTCTTTTGTTAAAATTATTATATTTTCTTCATCTAAGCTAGCAAGTTAAAATAAAAGGCAAGCAGGATGTATAAGTTATTTTCACTTGCTGCCTAAATACATTAAATCATTTTTTTTGACAAGGTGTACCTGATGGACCAAAATATTTCCTATAGCTGTAATGAAAAAAATGGAGCTGTAATGAATAAAAACAAACGCACCCTGTCCCTGGCCTGTTCCCCCTGCCCCAATGATACCTTTATCTTCCACGCCCTGGCAGAAAATCTGGTCCGGTCGGATAAATTTCAATTCAAGATCATTCTTGCCGATGTGGAAACCCTGAACCAGGATGCCGCAGCCATGAAATATGATATTACCAAACTCTCCTTTGCAGCCTACGGCAGTCTCAGAGACAAATACACGCTTTTAAGGGCAGGAGCTGCCCTGGGCAGGGGATGCGGCCCCCTGGTCATCTCAAGACCGGGCACAGAAATAGATAAAACCCTAAGGCCTGTTATTGCCATCCCGGGACTGGGCACCACTGCTTATCTGCTCTTCCAGTTCTTTGTCAGACAATGCTTTCCAGGTCTGAAGCCTGAAATTATTCCCATGCCCTTTGACCGGATCATGCCCAGTGTGATCAGCAAAAAGGCGGATTTTGGAATTATCATCCATGAAGGCCGGTTTGTCTATGACCAGCTGGGGCTGGACTGCCTTGTGGATCTTGGTTTATGGTGGGAAGAACAAACCGCCCTTCCCATCCCTTTAGGGTGTATTGCAGTTAAAAAAAGCATCTCCCGGGAAACTGCATCAGAAATAGAAACCCTTATAAGGCAGAGCATTGCTTTTGCAAAAAACAACCCCGATGCCGGCGCATTGTACATCAAACACCATGCCCAGGAGCTGTCCGATGAGGTTATCAAAGAACATATTGATCTTTATGTCAATGATTTTTCCATGGATATCGGCACCCAGGGAGAAAAAGCCATCACAGCCTTTCTTAAAAAAGCAGATCAGCTGAAAATCTGAAAATCAACAGGTTCCGGGAAAATTTTGGTGTTGTAAAGGGATGAAAAAAAGTGTTTTACAGCTTTGACTTTTTCTTCATCCAGGTCACAGTACAGATGATCATAGTAATTCTGAATCAGTGAATGGCTTAAATTGAGTTTTTCTGCACCGGTTTCAATGACCTCCTGTATATTCTCATACCCCTTTTCCCTGGACCTGTAAAAAAGATCAACCACCTGTCTGACTGAACCGGGATTTTTTTTTGCATAGGAGCGCCGAACCACCCAGAGGGCAAACACAAAGGGAAGCCCGGTAAGCTTCTGCCATAATTCCCCCAGGTCAAACCGGCAGGCAAAGTGTCGTTCCCAGGGAACGGCAAGGGCCACATCCCCGATGACCAGGGCGGCATCTGTCCCTTCTGGGATATCGTCAATGCTGTGAATCAGCTGCGTTTTAAAATTCGGCTTTATCTGCTGCCTGGCAAAAACAAGCTGAACCAGGGCCGCTGAAGTAGCAGACTCACTGGTCAGTACCACATTTTTTTTATCAAGGCTTTGAACAGGATAATTGCTCACCAGAATAACACTTAACACCGGGCCGTTACAGGAGATGGAAAGATCCGGCAGAACCTGCAGCGATTTATGGTTCATGCCGTAAAACGCTGCAGAAACAGGGCTTATCTCAAGTGCTTTGTCTTTGATCATCTGATTGAGAACCGAGGGGGCACCGTCAATCATCTCAAGCCAGGAGGGCAGAAGTCCGTTATCCAGTCCATAGTAGACCGGCGATGCATTAATATAGTTTATTCTCCCCATGGAGAGTTTATGTTCAGGCATAATGGGTCACTTTTTCCAAAAAATCATTAAGGCTTGCAGGTTTCAGGGGAAGGTATGAAAAAACCGCTTTTTTCCCAGGTTCAAGGCTGCCTGCCCGTTTTTCAATACCCAGGGCACTGGCTCCGTTCATTGTCGCCATGGAAAACACGGTTTCCGGTGAAATATCAGGGAATTTTTCTGAGACAAAGGCCATTTCATCAAACATACTCAACGAGTCATTACTGGCAAGACTGTCTGTGCCAAGGGCCGGTTTTAAACCCATTTTCAGCATCCCGTGGAGATCAGGCAGTCTGGCGTGGAGACAGTCATTGCTCCTGGGACAGACAACCGGTTTTACCCTTTTTTCAGCCATGAGTTCAAAATCGCCAGTGCTGCAGTTTAACAGATGAACCACAATGGTTTTTCCATCCAGCAGGTTCAGTCTGTCCAGGTATTGGATTTCACTTTTACAGGGGACAGGCCAGGTTGAAAAATCAATCCCCCTTTCCTTTAAAAAATCTGCCCATTCTCCTTTTGCACCGGTGATAAATGCGGATTCTTCCCGGGACTCCGCCCCATGGATGGAAAAAAAAAGCCCTTTCATGCTGGTGTTTTGCTTTAATGTCTTAAGAAGACCAGGAGATGAGGTATGGGGGGCATGGCCGGCTGCTGAAACGTCCATTTTTCCCCGGGGATCTTTGAAAAACGCGGCAGAAGAATTTTTTATAAGTGATTCTGCATTATCTTTAGACCCGAGAACCTCATGGAACCATATCCCTGACAGGGAAGATGCAGACACACAGGCCTTTGTAATACCCAGGGTAGAAATTTCAGCGGCAAAAGGGGCGCCTGAGTTTATAAGATCATCCAGCCCCTGTTGTGCTCCCAGGGTCAGCACCTCTGTTCCAGCAGCCTTTCTTTCCTTGAGCAGTGCCGTAACCCACGCCTGAAATCCGGAATCAAAGGGAATTTTATGTTTAAGCGCGGTCAGCTCCAGGTGAACATGGGCATTGACAAGCCCCGGCATAAGAACCCCTGGCCCATGATCATATACTGCTGACCCGGGCTTTGTTTTTGAAATTCCCGTAATAATGGCGTTTTCTACAACAAGATATGGATTTTCTACCCTCTTCCAGGGAGATACAATGAGGGTGCCTGCCCTGTGAATCTCTCTGCCTGGCCCGCATTGAATCGCCCTGGCCCCGGGAAATTTTTTCTTCATATGAAATTGTAAAAACAGTCCCGCTGCTGCTGTTTAAATCCTGCTTCTGTTATAATACGCTGGAGCTCCTCTTTTGAGAGCATAAAATCAACCCCTGCAGAGGAAACAACATTTTCCTCAATCATGGTGCTTCCCACGTCGTTGGCACCATAAAAAAGCGCTGTCTGGGCAATCTTGTCCCCCTGGGTCACCCAGGATGCCTGAATATTGTCTATATTGTCTAGAAAGATGCGGCTTATGGCAAGGACTCTGAGATAGGCAGCCGCCCCTGCCTTTTTCACGTGGATTTTTGTGTTGTCCGGCTGAAACGTCCATGGAATAAATGCGGTGAATCCATGTGTGTCGTCCTGGAGGGTTCTAATCCTGTCAAGATGCTCCAGGATATGACTGGGCTGTTCCAGATGACCGAACATCATGGTGGCACTTGATCTCACGCCCTGTTTATGGGCTGTCTTCATTACTCCCAGCCACTGGTCGGCAAGGCACTTGTTGGGCGACACCTGTCTTCTGACCTCGTCACATAAAATTTCCGCCCCTCCGCCGGGTATGGAGTCAAGTCCTGCCTGCTTCAGCCGGGCAATGGTTTCTTCAAGGGGTAAGGCGCTCTTTTCTGCCATAAAAAATATTTCCGGGGGAGAAAACCCATGGATATGAATCCTGTGATTCTCTTTAATATACTTGAGAAGGTCCAGGTAAAAATCAAAATCAAGATCCGGGTTCAGCCCTCCCTGGAGCAGAATCTGGGTTCCCCCGAGGGCTATGGTCTCATTAATTTTGCCGGACAATTCCTTTTTGGAAATCACATATCCATCACTGGTTCCAGGGGGTCTGTAAAACGCACAGAACCGGCAGCCGGAAACACAGATATTGGTGTAATTTATATTCCTGTCTACAACATAGGTCACAATCCGCTGGGGGTGGATGTAAAACCGCCGCTTTTCAGCCAGACCGGCCAGGGTAAGAAGATCAGCTTTGTAAAAAAGGGCAAGCCCTTCTTCCCTGTCAATACGCTCCAGATTATAAGCTTTTTCCAGAATCCTGTCAATTTTTTTCATCGATCCTCCCCGGCCACAGCGGCTGATAAAAAGAATCCCTTTCAACGGGTTCAAACCCTGACTCCAGGATCATTCTCTCCATCTCATCCCTTGTCAGCCCCAGGGCTGATCTGGCCCCTGCTGTATGGGTAATGCGCTCCTCAATGATGGTCCCGTCCAGGTCATCTGCCCCGTAGGACAGGGCGATCTGGGCAAGTTTTTCTCCGATCATCACCCAATAGGCCTTAATATGGTCAAAATTATCAAGGATCAGACGGGCAACAGCAATACTTTTTAAATCATCCACAGCGGTTGTGGGAGGGATATGGGAAAGTTTTGTATTTTTTGAATGAAAGGCCAGAGGGATATAGGCTGAAAAACCGCCTGTTCTGTCCTGAAGTTCCCTGAGCTTTAAAAGATGATCCACCCGCTCCTCAATGGTTTCAATGTGTCCGTAAAGCATGGTGGCATTGGAAGTGAGATTGCATTTGTGAACCGCCTCCATGATTTTGAGCCATTGCCTGTGATCGATTTTTCTGGGGAAAATTTTTTTTCTGACCCGGTCGCTCATGACTTCAGCCCCGCCTCCAGGCAGCATATCCAGACCGGCATCCTTTAAAGCAGTAATGGTATCGTGAATGGAAAGGGAAGACAATTTTGAAAGATAATCGATTTCAACACAGGTGAACGCCTTTATCTTTGCCTGGGGCCTGATTTTTTTCACCATCTTTAAGAGGTCAATAAAATAATCAAAATCAAGCTCCGGATTCAGTCCGCCCACGATGTGCAGTTCATTTACCGGCTCGTCAATGCGTTCTTCAAGTCTTTTCCTGATTTCTTCAATGGACCAGCAATAGGCCTGACTGTCTTGTTTGTCTACTGCATAGGCGCAGAAAAGGCAGCGGTTTTTGCATATATTGGTATAATTGATATGCTGGTTGTAAACATAATACGCCCGGTTGTTGTGACGTTGTCTCCTTACAATATCAGCAAGTTTTCCAAGTCCATTAAGATCACAGGTATTAAAAAGTAAAAGCCCGTCTTCCTTTGAAAGACGGGTCCCCTTGACCACTTTGTCATAAATGCGGTACAAGTTCTCATCTAAAAATATGGGTTCCATTAATGTTTTTTCCTTACCCTCCTGACTACCTTTTTTTTTCTTTTTGGTGTGTTATTAAGCTCAGCTGCATTGAGCGCCGGATCCAAAAGCGTTTCCTGGCTGTAGGAACAGGAGGCCCTGGGACATTTCAGTCCTTTTCCATTGGCTGTCTCTGTTTCCACCAGGTATGCATTTCTGCATAGCGGACATGAAAAATGGTAGGGCTTATGCCAGCTGACAAACCGGCATTCGCTGTTGGTACAGGTAAAATACACCTTGCCGGCCGGGGTTTCTTCTGAAACAACCTTTCCTTCATGGCAGACAGGGCACTCCATGGCAAGGTCTGCTTCAAAAGCCGCAATTTTTGACTCAATGTCTTCTGAGGGTTCAGCCTGATTTTCAGAAGCTGTTTCAGCTGCTTTTCTATCCCTGTTTTCCTGGGCCAAACGTTCTGCTTCTGCTTCAGCCGCTTTTAATTTTTCCTCCATGGCTTTTACTTCTGCTTCCCTGGCCTCAATTTCCGCCTCACGGGCCTTCAGGTTGTCCGCTTTTTTCCGGGATTTTAAAGCCTCTTCTTCTGCTTTTACCAGCTGCTGTTCCCGCAATTCAAGTTCCTTTGCCTTACGGGCGACTTCTTCTGCTTCAGCCTCCGCTGCTTTCAGGGCTTCTTCCCGCTTTGTGATCTCCCTGTATCTCTGCTCCACCTCCCTGGCCGCTCTTTCCTCTTCAGCCCGGGCCGCTTCTTTGGCAGCAATTTCCTCTTTGGACGGGCCTTTTTCAAAAACATCCTTTACTTTTATCTTTTCTGAGGCATATCCATCGCTTGAGTACAGAGAGGGTCTGTTCCCAGATCTTTTCTGTCTTAATGATGAGAGCCGTCTTGCAGTGGCTTCCTTTAATTTTTCTGATACTTCCCTGGCTTCTTTGAAAGATATTCTTGTGAAGGTGTCAGATTCTTTTGTCTCAATTTTTTCTTTTGTAACAGCAACGCCCCGGCTTTTCAACGTCTGAGCAAAATTTTTCTTTGCTTCTTCCAGTGATTTCCGGCCTGACACCACTTCATCATTCATCTGCATGACAAAGGCAATAAGATTCATGCCCTGCATTCCTGGAAACATATTGTCCAGAAACCCAACCATTGTATAGGCAGACGCTTCAGCCACAATTTCCTTATGGGAATTCAGGCGAAGATAGCCTTTTTGAAAAACAGAATCCACAGCGTTCTGTAAGTAGACATCTGCCTCCAGACCGATTTCCACAAGCTCTTTTACAAAAGAGTCTCTGGTAAAGCGCTCCGGAGGGAAATCTGCAAAGCTTTTGATTTCCCTTTCCCTTTCCACGGCAAGGAGAATGCAGGAAATATTGGCCAGATTATAGGACACCATGGCAATGTCCGTATCCATATCTAAAAAGGAAATAATCTCTTTTGCCAGTATTTCATCCAGATCAAACCTGATCTTTGAGGCATCAATGGACTCTTTTGATTCATCGGCCATTATTCGCCTCCGCTGTTAATATCAGATATCATCTCAGCCAGGTTTGACGTCATGGAAGAAAGATCTTCCCGCTTTTCAGGAAGGGATTCGTCGGTTTCCTTTTTTTCCTGATCTGCTTTCTTTTCCTGTTCAACATCAGCCCCGCCCAGGGCCGAAAGTTCCAGACATTCTCCATCCCTGTCAAATATCACTGAAAGAGAAACCTTTACATCAAAATCAAGCTGATAGGCAATTTTGTCCCTATAGACAACCAGATCCCCGTTTTTATAATCCACCTCTTCCTGCAGCATAAAATGATGCTTCTCAAGCAGCATTTTTTCAATGGCTTCCCAGTCAAGTTCTGCATTTATGAAATCAATAAATTCTTTTTCACTTGATCGTATTTTTTCTGAATCTGTAATTTTCATCCTGACAGCTCCCATGGATTGACGGCTGAATACAACACCAGGTTATCAAACCATTATCTTCTCAATTCTAATCGTTCACCTGAAAAAGAGACACACCTCCCGGGCAAGACTTAAACAGGCTTTGGCACCAGGGCAGTCAAGGTCGCACAGGGCAGCAGGTCTGCCGGATTCTGCACAGCTGCTGATCATGTTATCCCAGGGAATGCAGGTGTTGTAAACAATATCCCTGATGTTCTTGAATTCCCTGCAGGTGTTGAAATTTTCTTTTTGTCTGACGCTGCACCTGTTCAAGACAAGTCCGGAAATTTTCAGGTGTATGTTAAACTGCCGGTCAATGTAACGCACCATTTTCAGCAGGGTTTTAAATTCAGTAAAAGATGAATAATTTCCTGAGAAAGGAATTAAAAGCCAGTTGGATGCGGCCATGGCCGTTGTTGTCAGAAAACTGAACGAGGAAGGCGGATCAATGATGATATAGTCATATTGCCCTTTGATCTCATCCAGTAAATTTCTGAGAATTTTTTCATTTCCCGGGGTACAGGACAGCCGGGTGGCGGCATAAAAAAGATTGAAATTTGCAGGAAGTACATAAAGAAAGGCAGGGTCTGCGTTTATAACAGCTTCCGTCAGTGCAGCTTTGCCTGAAAAAACCGAGCTTAAATCGCACTGAGTTTTCTGGTTTTCCAGGACAGCAGATGTGGCGCATCCCCTTGGGTCACAATCCACAATAAGGGTCTTTTTTTCCAAAAGAGCAAGAGATGCAGCAAGATTGACAGCAATGGCCGTTTTGCCGCTTCCCCCTTCCTGGCCGGCAATGGTTAGTATTGTACACATAGGATTTATGTTAGCATACTAAAAAAAAAAATCAATATCAGAATACAATCAAATACAATTAATTAAGGCCTGCCCGAACTTTACAAAAAAAAAATTTCAGGTATGATTGGTTTAAAAACATATAACTCGATTATCAAGTTTTTTGAATACCACCGCCCCCAGCGGTTACCTGTCAGGAAAGGGAACAACGTAGGACTTTTCCCCTGCCAGGCTAAAAATCGGCGGCAATGCGGCCACTTGTCCTCAAACATCTTGATTTTTTAACGCCTGACAGTAAAAAAATCTGATCTCCTTTGGTTCTCGATGTCCCTGACAGGTAACCGCTGGAGGCGGCGCTCGGTCCTTCCATAATAACTTGATAATCGAGTATAAGGAATAACATCCATTGACAATAGCTTCCATAACACTGCAGGGGATAGACCAGGCCATCACCAGCCTGGGCTACAAAACCAGTTCCGTAAAATCCAGATTTATCACCGCGGTTAGAGCTCATTATTCTTCTGAAGATTCCATTAAGCAGTTACAGCAAATTGATACAGACACTCTGATAAAATCCATATGGCACATTGAAGACAATTCTGACAAAATCCGGTCAAAACGCAGAAACCTTTCAAGTATAAGGACTTCCATTGCAAAGGACCTCAAACTGCTCTCAGATGAAAAAAACCCTGACAATATCACAATCAGTCCTGACAATATTTTTGACATGACTGTGGAAGCAAAAAACAGCCTTTTGGGAACATTCAAAGATGCTGTAAAGACAGATGGTATTGATCTGGATCAGTTTACGTCTTTACTGGATGTTATCACAACTTTTTTAAATAAAATGGATCAGGACCCTGAAAATATCTACAAGGGGGATATTGTTGAGCAGATTAAAGAAATTTTAAAAAAAATATCAATGGGATTTTCAGCCGGTGATGGCGGCATTGAGGATGAAGATGCAGAAATCATAGAACTGGATGAAAACGAGGAGTTACAGGTTGTTGACCCGGAAGATGAAGACGTTGAAGTAATTGAACTCGGTCCCGATGAAGAGCTGGAAGAAATTGAGGAGCTGGATGAGGACACCGAGGAAATTGAACTGGATGAAGATGAAGAACTTGAAGACATTGACGAACTCAATGAAGAAGAACCGGCCCCGCTGGAAGATGAAGATGTGCAGGATATTGAACTGGACCCGGATCAAGAGCTGGATGAAATTGAGGAGCTGGATGAGGATACCGAGGAAATTGAACTGGATGAAGATGAAGAACTTGAAGACATTGACGAACTCAATGAGGAAGAACCGGACCCGCTGGAAGATGAAGAGGTTCAGGAAATAGAACTGGACCCGGATGAAGAGCTGGAAGAAATTGAGGCGCTGGATGAGGATACCGAGGAAATTGAGCTGGATGAAGATGAAGAACTTGAAGACATTGATGAACTCAATGGGGAAGAACCGGACCCGCTGGAAGATGAAGATGTTCAGGAAATAGAACTGGATCCGGA
>JAWOEJ010000070.1:0-3501 GCA_046482845.1 Desulfobacteraceae bacterium
AAGAGATGGGTGGCGGCATCAATGATCTTCTGCCGGGTTATTTTTCGTTTTTCTTCTTTTTTATTCATTAGTGATACTCGATTATCAGGTTTTTTATATGAAAGCTATCAGCCGTCAGCTATCAGTACTCAGCTAAAAGCTAAAAGCTAAAAGCTAACAGCTAACAGCTAACAGCTAACAGCTAACAGCTAACAGCTAACAGCTTTGTTGTGCCTGTCAAGGCATGGATGTTAGTGGGCAGTATAGTCTATGCCAAGGCGTTTGAGGGTGTCTTCAGAAGGAATGCCCTTTGAATCCCAGCCCCTGGCCCTGTAGTAGTCTTTTTTCATATAGACCATGTCTTTTTCTGTTATGCGTGTTCCTTTAAAGGGTCCGTCAGGCAGGGGCTCCCTGACAAACCGTGACGGCAGTTTTTCATCGGATACATCAAGGCCTTCCCTGAGATTAAACATCCGGGTCATGTTCCAGATCCGTTCCCCAACCCGGTCAAATATAGTGTCCGGCAGCGTTGTGCCTGTGGCAGCCCCAAGCATTTCCCTGTAGGTGGAGGCCTGGATGCCGAAACTGCCGAAGTCGCATTTGACAAGGGTATCTGTTCCTGCTGCATAATTTTGAAGGGCAAAGACCATATCTGCCTTGCCTTTGATTTCACAGGGGGTAAAGGTTTTTCCCTGCCAGGGTTCCCCCCCGACTTCATAGGCAACGGGAAATGCTCTCTGGTGGCAGGCGCCACGGTCTGCGGTCATGATGGCAAGCCCCATTCCCGAAGCGCCCCTGGGCCCCCATGCAGGCGCTTCCATTCCTTTGATCTCAACGGCAAAATCAATGGCATTTTTCCCGATTTCCATGGCAGCTCTTTTTACGCCCTTTGCCAGCAGTTTTCCAAGGCGGCCCTGTTTCAAGGCAATGGCCTGGATTAAAAAATCAGCGGCCTCGGCACTGCCGAATTTTATTTCAATATCCTTAGGAGATTCGATCAGTCCTTTTTCAGCGGCTTCCATGGCAAACCCGATAACAGATCCCGTTGACATGCTGTCAAGGCCGAAGAGGTCACAGCGCTTTACAAGGTGAGCAACCGCTCTGATGTCAGAAATATCAAGGTTGGCTCCCATCAGGGCAGCAGATTCATATTCGACCATGTCTGTAATCATGCCCTTGTAGGGGCCCGTCCGGACAGCCCCCATTTTGCTGCATCGTATCGGACAACCCGTGCAGGCGCTGCTGCCCAGCCACAAATGTTTGGACTGGCCCTTTTCCGCCAGTTTTGAAGCCTTGTCAAAGGTTCCGCCGGCATAGTTTCTATGGGGAAAGAGCCCTGCTTCATTGGAGAATTCAACTGCAGACGCGGTACCTGCCTGAATAAGGGCCTTTACATCTTCGCTTTTATCAAGATCGTCAAGGGCAGTGTGGTATGCAGCATAGAACCGGTCTTTGTCATGAACCCCAACAAGCCGGGTTCCCTTTACAGCAACTGCCTTGAGGTTTTTTGAGCCCATGACCGCACCGGCGCCCCCTCTGCCGGCCTGACGATTGTATTCACAGCAGATCAGGGAAAAAGGAATCTGGTTTTCCCCTGCCTGGCCGATTGTGACAAGTTTGAAGCTGTGATCATTGAGGGTCTGTTTTATGGCGTGACAGGCTTCCAGTGTATCCATTCCCCAGAATTGTCCGGCATCTCTTATCTCAACGGTATTATCCTCTATGAATATATAAACGGGTTTTGCTGCTTTCCCCCTGATAATCATACCATCATAGCCTGCATACTTTAATTCCGGAGAAAACTGCCCGCCGAAATAGGAATCCAGAAAACACTGGGTCAAAGGCGATTTGGTTACCACACACCCCCGCATGGCCGGGGCAATTGTCCCTGTAAGAGGGCCTGTCATGAACATGAGCAGATTGTCTTTTCCCAGGGGGTCACTTTTGGGAGGCAGCTGGTCAAAGAGAAATTTTGCGCCAAACCCCTTGCCGCCGATCCAGTTTTTCTTCATGTCCTGAGAAACCGGCATGGTTTCAATTTTTTCCTTTTCCAGATCCACACAGAGAATTTTGTTCATATAGCCGTTATTCATTTGTTTCTCCCTGTTCAATAAGTTCTAGGGCACCGGTTGGGCAGGCTTTTACGCATTCTGGATCACCGCTGCACATATCGCATTTGACTGCTTTGCCTGTGTCCGGGTCCAGGGATACAAGATTTTCCGGACAGAATTGAACACAAAGACCACAGCCGATGCATTTGTCCCCATCAATTATCACAATCCCCTGCTTGTTTCGTGTAATGGCCTTTGCCGGGCATACGTTCATGCAGTAGGCATTTTTACACTGACTGCATACAATGGGCTTGTGGTAAAGATTTTCCGCCTTATCTTTTATGATCAGCCGGGATCTTCTGGGGTTGAATCCACTGGTTTTGCTCATGGCGCATGCCATCTGGCAGATGCGGCATCCTGTACACAGATCAAAATTTGTTTTAATAAAAGGTATGATTTTTTTTCTCCTTTTTTTGTTTTTATGAAATGAATAACACATAGTAGGTGTTATGTAAATAAAAAAAACAAATTAATGAAAATAATGCTTGACTTTAATACGAAATCCTTTATTATTACATTAATTGCGCAGGATAATGTAGACGCGCTTAGGTTTTCTTTTAACTTTTATATATCAAAAAAAAGAAAGAGGTATGGAGGGGAGAAGAGAAACCGGTATTATTTTATTTTTTTTTATTAGGAGATTGCCAATATGGCTGACGGTATTGTAAAATGGTTTAACGACTCAAAAGGTTTTGGATTCATCGAACAGGAAAATGGAAAGGATGTCTTTGTACATCACAGTGGAATTAATGCATCAGGCTTTAAATCCCTAAACGAAGGAGACCGCGTTTCCTTTGACATTGAAGAGGGACAGAAAGGCCCTGCAGCAACAAATGTAACAGTGCTATAGATTATAGTTATCCGTTTTATTTGTCGTTAAAAGAGTCATATTAATGGCTTGAAAGAATAAAATCCCCGGGTGGTATATCTCCCCGGGGATTTTTAGTTTTTATGCTGTATCTTTTTCTATCTTTAATTTATGGGCATCCTTCAAAAGTACTGTACACTTTTTATTTTTTTTAACCACGAAACACACGAAAGGCACGAAAAATATAAAAACTAAACACAAAAAGTGTAAACCACTTTTGAAGCATTATGAAGGATGCCTGTTTTTTATATGAAAGCCATCAGCCATCAGTACTCAGCTAAAAGCTAACAGCTTTCATGCTTTGTTGTGTCCACCAGGACATGTGGGTTATATGAAACAGCTGATTAATAGCCCCAGCGGTTGCCTGTCAGGAACATTGAGAACCAAAGGAGATCAGACTTTTTGCCCTGCCAGGCGTTAAAAAAATCAAATAGTTTGAGGACCAGTGGCCGCAGGTTGCCGATTTTTAGTCTGGCAGGGCAAAAACTCCTCCGAAGTTCTTGTTCCTTACAGGCAACCGCTGGGTGCGGCGGTATTCAAAAA
>JAWOEJ010000185.1:0-3117 GCA_046482845.1 Desulfobacteraceae bacterium
AACCACGAAACACACGAAAGGCACGAAAAATATAAAAATCATGGGTCAGATCTGCAAAAAAGCATTTATGCCTGATTTAATACATGTTTTAAATAATGCTTATGTTTTTAATTATATTTTTGGGTATGCAATAACAGCCTTAAATGCTTTAGTTGAGTCTGCAGATGAATTAATTTTGCTTGCCCCCCAGACCCGGGTCCATAAAGTGGCGGATTGGGACCGGCTGTGCGCCGACCAGCCGAATGAAGACGACCCGCCCCTGGACGACAACCCGTGCCAATGCCCGGTCACCCCGCCTGAAAATGCCGTGCGTATTGAAACAGCTTCTGAAGAGGATTCATTATCTGCAGCATGTCCCGTTCGAAGATCTTGGGGTGATGGAGCCATTATTGATCGACGGCGGTAATGCGCTTTCATGCACACAATTCTACCGTCCCTGTGATATTCCTTATATTCATGATTTTGACTGCCTCATTGTCATGGGCGGTCCCATGGAGGTTAATGATGAAGCCGCTTATCCATGGCTTTGCGATGAGCCAAAGCTGATTGAAGATACCGTCAAACATAAAAAAATCATATTGGGGATCTGCCTTGGTGCACAACTCATCGCACAAGTGCTTGGGGCAACGGCAGAACATTTTCCAGGCATTTTTTTGATAGGTATAAAAAGAGAATAGGCTTTTCCATGGATAAGGCCACCGCTGTTTTGATTCCTGTTCATAGGAGGACTTTTTTCCTGACAGGCAACCGCTGAGGACTCTTAATCGGCCTTTCCATAAAAACTTGATAACCGAGTATTACCCTAAACAAAGAAGCGTTTTAAGGCTTTTTTTAACTACCGTTTGATCTTTTGCAGCAAGAGCACCTGTTTTTTTAATGATGAGTCGGCTGTCCAAAGTGAATAGTTTCATGCGAACCATAGATGGTGCAGGAAGTCCGGCCTTTTTTATACTGCCTATTTTCGCATCAAGCGGCCAGGCAGGGTTTTTAGCACTGGTTATCATGGCCAGGACACAATTTTGAGTTTCTCCGTTGAATTTTATAGCATCTGACAACACCAGTGCAGGGCGCCGTTTGTCCGTATTTTGGTCAGTAAATGGGAACGGGACTACAACCACATCAAAAATTTCATAAGTCACAATATGCCTCTTCATCGTTTTCAGAAGACCATTCAGAAAGTGTGCCCTCAAGAGCTTTGGTAAATTCAAAATCAATTGGCGTTGCTTTACGGATAAGCACTTTTTTGTTCTCATCGATCTCAAACGCAACCGAGTCACTAGGATGAAGCCCTAAAATTTTTCTTATTTTTTTGGGTATGGTGGCTTGGCTTTTGGCTGTCAGTTTGCTTGTATAGATTGCGGCTTCCATATCGATACTCCTTTAATCGTTACCCCTGAACCTTATACTCGGTTATCAAGTTTTTTGAATGCCGCCGCCCCCAGCGGTTGCCTGTCAGGACAGCGACCAACGGAGGCCTCGTTCCCTGCCAGGCTAAAAATCGGCAACCTGCGTGCGGCCACTGGTCCTCAAACAGCTTGATTTTTTTAACGCCTGGCAGGGAAAAAGTCTGATCTCCTTTGGTTCTCAATGTTCCTGACAGGCAACCGCTGGGGGCTCTTAATCGGTCCTTCCATAAAAACTTGATAACCAAGTTATAGTATTACCGTAATACGGTAATGTCAAATAAAAAATACTACAATGCCTTTTTTACAGGTTCCAGTATCAAGAAATATGTACCTTGCTTAAAATGTCGCAGCAACAAGACATTCACAAGCTATCCCTGGTTTGCACTTCCATACAAGCGCTATACCCTCCCCGCCATAATCACATTCAGCCAGGCTTATGTTACTGTCCCCCATAAATGCCTGGCTTGACAGTGACAGGGACTGCCTCTTCATTCAGAAAATCCACCTGGTCCTGAGCGGGTTTCCTGCCGGGCAGTATCTCAGCTACTGTTTTTTGTGATCACTCTCACCATAGGGTCCCTTTTTTTGTGTGTTTCAGATATGATACCTGGGTTATATAAAAATCATTACCTTTGAATTTTCTGGTAAATTGAAAGATAAAATAAATGAGGGAAATAATGGACAGACTTTGGAACTATGAAGAATATGTAACACTTCTCTCCCATGACAACAGCCTTGTCAGGGAATGGGCATTTGACGCTTTAAAGAAAAAATATCCGAACAGATATACGGATGAGGTCAGCCGATTAATCTCAGATGAGGATTCACACCTGGCATATGGTGCACCAAACGATATCATTCTGAAACCAGTAAAAGAAGGCAAAGGTATAGATCTTTTCCTGGTAGAATATCTCGTAGATTATTGGCATGCCCGGGATTATTTTTTTGATTTAACAAAGGGGCAGGAAGGTAAAAGCATTATTAATGATTCAGCCGAGGCAATTGATTTCTTTTTTAACATGAATGATCATTTGTCCATTGGGCAAGAGGCAAAAGATAAGATTAAATCTTTAATCGTGAAAAAAAAATACCACGATCTCATTACAACGCTTATGTTTGAAGCCCGGAATATTAAACAAAAACGGTACCCGGAGAAAACAGTGCCGGGTGACATCCAGGAATTATTCAATAAAGATTCAGCTGGAGTATTTTTATTTGAGGAGCTATCCAGACAACCTTCTTTATGGCATACAATCAAGGCATCTAAAAATACTTGCGACACAGAGTTTTTAGTGAGTTTGGTCCTGTCAGTGTATTTCTCTATTATAGAACGAAATGCTTATGTAAAAGCTTTGTTGCCAGATGCAGAAGTCTCTGACTTAATCCGCTCCATACAAAATGCAGGATCAGGCCTGCCAGAAAAAATATTTCAAAAAACAGTTAATCTTGCTCCTGTTGATGAATTAAAATCTTCTCTATCAGAGGATTTGAATACATGGGGTGATATTAAGATTGTAAAAATCATGGGTCAGATCGGCAAAAAAGAATTTGTGCCTGATTTAATCCATGTTTTAAATAATGCTAAAAAGAGACTGCCTGCTCATTCTACAAAACCGCTTAAATTATGTGCCTTTTTCAACATATGTGTTATATTTTGGTAAAGCTATTAAAGGCCGTATCACAAATGATATGATTAAAGATCAGTTCTCAA
>JAWOEJ010000189.1:0-3690 GCA_046482845.1 Desulfobacteraceae bacterium
CCAGTTTGAGTTCCTTGCGGAACGCCTCCACGGTTTCCGGGGTGGCAGACTGGCCCAGTACGGTATCAGCCACATCACCGGGCAGCAGTTCCACCCCGATGAATATGATCAGGGAAATCACAAAAATCGTGGCCAGACTTGCACCGATCCGTTTGAGAATATGATAGAGTACATTTTTCATAGATAAATAACCAGTTAATAAATTTGTTGCAGGTAATATATCGGGATCGAAGTATTTTTGTCAAGGTTTTATACAAGCACATTTGATTGATAATAAGATAAAATCATGATATTTTTATATTAAGGCGTGAGAATAATTTTATCGTATGCTATGCAGTTAATCGGATATCCAGATTATTGTATACAACCATAACAGGTATAAAGGGAAACACCATGACCGCTGCAAATGATGAGCAGTGCAGAAATTTACTGATTTCGTTGCGCAAAATTATCCAGGCCATTGACCAGCATTCCATTGTTTTGAAAAAAAATTTCGGGCTCACCGGCCCCCAGCTGGTGACGCTTCAGGCTGTCTCCTATTATGCCCCCATATCGCTTACCCAGGTATCCAAAATTGTCAGCCTGAGCCAGGCATCGGTAACAGATATCACCCAGCGCCTTGAAAAAAAGGGATACCTCTCCCGGTACCGGAGCACCAATGACAAGCGCAAAACCGATATTGTGCCCACCCAAAAAGGCATTGCCATGCTGGATGCAGTGCCGCCTTTGCTGCAGGAACGGTTTACCATGCGGTTTTCAAAACTGGAAAGATGGGAACAGCTGATGATTGAAAGTGCGTTTGAACGGGTGGTGTCCATGATGTCTGCACAGGATTTCGATGCCGCACCCATCATGATCACCGGAGAGGAAAAATAGGCAGCCTGCCTGCCGTTTGCCGGCAGTCAGGCGCACCAATATAGAAGACCGCCCCCGAAAGGGCGGCCTTTTACTCACTATATCTATTTGTATGCTGATATTATTTGGTAGACTTAATTTCTTCCAGGGCATCCATGATCCGCTGCTTCTCTACAGGCAGCGTCCCTTCACGCATTTCTGCCAAAAATGAAGTTTGGGATAAAGCTCCAAAGGATACAATAGGCTTGAGGGAATTTTATGAAAAAAACATGGAGAATTACCAGTGGAATGACAGAGCTCGCATCTATTCCTTCACACTCCAATCCGAGGACGAAAAGCAATGTGATAAAATCACCAATCAGTTACTGCACAAAGGAGTGAGAAAAACTGTTGATGCGACCCAGGAAGCATTGGACAAATCAAAAGCCAAGTGTGAAAAGATTTTTGATTCATATCCATCCCTTGTGCCTGAAAAAATTGAATTTATCCAGATGGACCTTGATCCCAACAGGCTGATTCCCGTTAAAAAATTCATGACAGATGCGTCCCTTGATTTTAATTTTTTACGTAATCGAATCGATGGATTGTTGAACGTTACAATTGATCAATTGTTGCAGAACGCTTCCCCAAGACTGTATACCATAATGAGAGGGGCTGTTTTGACCCTCGATGACACCGCTTATCTGAAAGACAATTTCAGTAACGGCGCGTATGAAACGATTGTGGAATTTAACCGGGCGGCAAGATTTATCAATCGGAAGTTGATTGCTCACGATTTGATAGATGAAAAATATGTTCATCAGGACATGATCAGAGATGAAGATTACATCAATATACGGACGTCTGATTTGATTTTCAATCGGCTGGATTTCAGAAATAACGGGCTGGAATTGAATTCGAATTTCAGGGCTGATTATTTTGATAAAATTGCAGCCAGCCTTTTTATTTCCTATCTTTACAACCCTGATGATATGATATATGAGTTTTATCGAATGCTCAAACCCGGCGGCCGACTGCTGGTTTCTTCCATGAAGCCGGATAGTGATATCTCCCTGATTTTCACAGACTATGTTCACAAGGTCCAGAAATTTGATTTGGAAGATACCGAAATCAAAGACCAGGAAATGAACCTGACAGCTGCCAGAGCAATGCTGAACGAAGCGGCGAGTCTTTTTGATCTGGAGGAGGATGGATACTTCAGGTTCTATTCAGACAAGGAACTTGTCTCCATGTTAGAAAATGCCGGTTTTAAAAATATCACGGTGGCATCATCTCTGGGCACGCCTGAACAGGCGGTCATCGTTACCGGAGAAAAACCTTGACCATGAAGATCACGGATGTTGTCTTTCAATCCTTGAACACCTGGGGCGATCATCCAGCCTATATTGAACTGTTGCCCGACAATTCAGCTGTTTACACGTCAGCTGAGATATTAATGGAACGAATAAATGACACGGCGAAAATTTTAAAAAAATCAGGCATACAAAGCAACTACAAGGTTGCTTTTTTTTTGAGAAATTCCGTTGACTTTGTTTCTGCTTTTTTGTCCGTGATGGATATCGGCGCAAAGCCGATCCCTGTGAATCTGGCGTATAGAAAAATCGAGCTGGATGAAATTTTTTCAAATTCAGAACCCCATGCCGTTATCGCTGAACAAGAATTTTTACCGTTGATAGGACCATACCTGAACAAAAAAATCGTTGTTTTAAGATCAAATGGAAGATTCAAGTTGCACCAGGCAGCAGAAACCAAATTGGAGCCGGCAGCCATAGATGGCAATATTGCTTCCATAAATTACACCTACCGGGGATATGGGCACCCCCTTGGTGCAATGGTACCCCATGCGCAATACCTGATGGGCGCCGAGGTGCTGGTAAAGGGATTAAAGCCGGCGCCGGGAGAGAATATGCTGGTAGTTCTGCCGTTTTATTATATTTTCCCTTTAATCGGCTGTCTTTTTGTTCCATTGTTGTACAAGATGACTTCCGTGCTTTCACAAACGGTGAATCCTTTAAAGCTGTTTGAATATATCCGGCAACACAAAATAAATATTATAACAGCCGTACCTGAAATTTATGAACTTCTTTTGAATTGCAGAGAAGAATCTGCTGATCTGTCCGCATTAAAGGTATTTGTTTCAGGGGGAAGCAGACTTACACAAGAGAACTATCAAAAAATCAAACAAGCCTTTGGTATTGAATTGCTGCACGGATATGGACTTACGGAATTTACACCGGTCAGCAGAAATATCAGAAAGCAGGCAAAAGCCGGAACAATAGGCCCGGTTTGTGACGGGATAGACTACAGGATATCTTCTGCAGATATGAACGGCCATGGAGAAATATTAATAAAAAATCCCAATATGGCAAAATCATATTACAGACGCAATCAAGAGACAAAAGACACGTTTCAAGGCGACTGGTTTAAAACTGGGGATATCGGGAAAATTGAGAATGATCACCTGATTTTTTTGAAAGAGAAAAAAAATACCAGGAAATTCAAAGGGAATATGATAGATTTGCAGGAGGTAAAAAAAGCGATCCTCATGTATCCGGGGATAAAAGATGGGATCATTGATTTTAAGGAAAATACCCTGTCTGCTGGAATTATAATGGATACAGATAATGATATGAAAGATGAATATATCAGGATTAAACAGTTTTTAAGCGAGATGATTGCGGCATATAAGATTCCTAAATTGATGAATCGGATGTAAGTTGTTTGGAACTATTTGGAATTTATTGGAGAAATCATTTAATGCTACAGAAAAGAAAAAACAATATGAATACGGCCCTTATTGATACTTTGTCCGAAATCACAAGAATTGATTCTTCC
>JAWOEJ010000212.1:0-9583 GCA_046482845.1 Desulfobacteraceae bacterium
TGTTTGCAAACCGGTGCAAAAAAAAGAATATTGCTCTGTGTCTTAAATTGTTGGGAACAGCTTCCAAAGAAAGCGGGGCTACCAGATCTGTCGAGGAGATCATGCTCGATTTGACCGGAAATGATATCCGGTGCTCCCGTTGTGTAAAAAAGGCATACTGAAAAAAAAATTGAAATTAAAAAATATCTCTACGGCACGGGAGGGAGCGAGTTTATAAAGTCACCCAGAGGAAGAGATTCACCATAAAATAAACCAATTATAAAAAATTGCCATGATGTTTTTGCCACTTCAAATGAAGGAGGGGAGATGTACGCCCGGCAGATGACTATTCCTGAAAAGAGTCCACTATGGGAAATCCGAAAGGCACATTTTTCACAATTTTACCATTACATTCCATCAAGTATTGACAAAATAAAGGAAAACAAATAAAAAAATAAAATATTTAAGCGCTTCTTTTGAGCAATCTATTTTGTTTTTGTTTTTTACAAACATTATATCTCTTTACACTCCCCATATATATTTGGTACACCTTTATATCTAAGGTAAGGGTTAAGTTCAACAGGATTTTATCCACCATCCCTTATCGCAGAGACGGATGAAATCTTGTGTCGGTTTTTATCCTCAATGCCTCAAGATGTCTTTTTGCGGAAACGGGACGGAGGATAAAATTCATAACGTTATAGTGCTTAAACTTATTGATAAAATTAATATTTGCTATTGTTTGCTAATGAAATAATTTATGTGTTACTGTCGCTTATCAATATTAACATCTATACCAATCTAAAATTTTTATTGGAACGTTTGCTTTTTGAAAGCTGTTGCTGATAGATTTAAGAATACGAGATAAAAGCAACGATTAATTATTAGCTGACAAAAATATCTGCCCATTTCAAAAAAAATGAAGTAAAGGCACATAAAAAACAGGAGAAATAAAATGCTTAATATTGATATAAATAAAGCTGAAAACTGCTTTTCTGATCTCATCAATCAAACTGCCAATGGAAATGAGATCATAATAACTAAAGAAGGTCATCCCTTTGTTAAGTTAATATCACTCACAAATAAAACAAAAAAAAAACGTCAATTTGGAAGTGCAAAAGGTCTTATCAAAATATCTGACGATTTTGATAAAACTCCAGAAGAATTTAAGGATTATATGTAATGCGTATTTTACTTGATACAAGCACTTTCATATGGTTTATAGGCGGTAATAAAAAGTTAAGCGGAAAAGCTCGTGAGATTATAGAAAATTATGAAAATGAGCTTTACATGAGCGTAGCCAGCCTATGGGAAATGGCAATAAAGACTGGTATCGGGAAACTTGAACTATCAGCGCCATTTGACAAATTGATTCCAATGGAAATCAAAAACAATGAAATCAATATCATTCAAATTGAGCTGCCGCATCTATACAAAATGATGGAACAACCTTTACATCACCGAGATCCTTTTGACAGACTAATAATTGCACAAAGTATTATTGAACAACTTCCTATCATCGGCTGCGATAAAATGTTTAAATTTTATGATACTGATATAATATGGTAATTCATAAAAAATCTACTAACCCCCATGCCTTGGCGGGCACAACAAAACATGAAAGAACAGGTTTCAGATGGTTCTTTCATATAAAGAGTTGAACTCGGACGCAAAAGTTAGTGCTACAAATGATATTATTACTTTTCACAAAAATATTATAGTGATAAAAATTTTAGGAAACGATTATGCGTTTTCTATTACTCGGTTATCAAGTTTTTATGGAAGGGCCGATTAAGAGCCCCCAGCAGTTGCCTGTCAGGAACATTGAGAACCAAAGGAGATCAGACTTTTTCCCTGCCAGGCGTTGCGACAATCAAGCTGTTTGAGGACCAGTGGCCGCAGGTCGCCGATTTTTAGCCTGGCAGGGAAAAAGTCCTCCGTCGGTCGCTGTCCTGACAGGCAACCGCTGGGGGCGGTGCATTTCAAAAAACTTGATGATCGAGTATTAGGAATTCAATATGCAGGCAATCAGGGCAGTTAAAAAAGTGTCAGGAAATAAAATCACAATTGATTTACCAGACAGTTTTTACGCAAAAGAAGTTGAAGTCATTATAATTCCATACAAAAAAGTAACATCTGTGGATGAAGGTGATGATTGGAAGAATGATTTCTTATCTGTATCTCAATGGGAAATATCTGAACATGAAATAAGGATGAAATCATGGCCTATAGAAGAATATTGATAGACACTTCCATCATTATTGATTTTCTCCGAAAAAAGAAGAAGGATAAATCTGTTTTAAGGATTGTGGTCATTGGGAAAAGGTTTAAAATAAGATGTGATTTTTTATGGTATCGTTTTCATAGCCTTGAAATCAAGAGTAGATGTATTTTGAGGGGCTTGATAATTTGAAGAAAAACGCTCGATTTTTGTTTATCACTTGATAAGTGTGAAGATACCAATTCAAACAATAGTGAAAGTATAAAAAGAAATGAATATTATTCTTTCTGAGCATGCAAAAGAACAAATTGAGGATAGAGATATTCCTGTCAATATGGTCTGGGATGTTATCAATAATCCTGCACAAAAGTATAATAATGATATTGATGAAACTGTCTGTCAATCAAGAATGAATTTTGATGGAAAGATATATTTGCTTCGAGTTTTCGTAAATTTCACTAAAAAACCAGCTATTGTGATAAGTGTGTATCGTACCAGTAAAATAAACAAATATTGGAGGGTGTAAATGAAAGTTAAATATGATGCAGACGTAGATGCTTTGGTTATCCGATTTTCAAATGCTAAGATTGATGAAAGCGATGAAGACAAACCCGGAGTGATTTTGGATTATGATAAAGATGGGAATGTTGTAAAGATTGAGATACTGAAAGCATCTCAACGAGTTGGCAACCCCAAAAATATTGAATTTGAAGTTGCCTGAGAAGACCGTAAATAAAATTTCTAACAAAAGGATAGACACAGAACGTGACCACTGCGCTTTTTCCAAGTTCATCAATGAATTGAAGGTATTTGCTTTATCCAAATTTATCGTCTGGTCACGTCTGGTCATCCTAAGCGTTTTTTTGGGGTGCTGGCTATATGGCGGCTTGACTCAACAGTCCTCAACAGTCTTAACATTATGTGAAAATCATGCAATTTAAGTGGGATGAAAGAAAAAATGCAATAAACATCAAAAATCACAAGATTGATTTTGCAGATGTGCCTACCGTTTTCAAAGGAACTATGCAGATTGACTATGATGACCGTCATGATTATGGTGAGGATCGCTGGATCGGTTTAGGGTTGCTGTACAGTATAATCGTAGTCGTGGTATTCACGGAACCACGGAATGATATAATTCGTATCATTTCAGCACGTAAGGCAAATCGAAAAGAACAATAAAAATATTATGAAAAAATCTTCTAAAACTGACTGGGAAGCTTTGACATCAATGACTGACGATGAAATAGATTATTCTGATATACCGCCGCTGCCCGATGCTTTTTTTAAGCGGGCTAAAGTATGGCATCCTCAGCCGAAAGTTTCAGTCACAGTCGAAATAGATGCGGATATACTGGAATGGTTTAAATCGGAAGCTGAAGATTGGGAAGCCAGAGTTCAGACTGCATTGCGTCTGTATGTTGAAGCCAACAAAGCATATCTTCAAACTCAAAGGACAGCTCCTTGAAAAGCCGCCCAACCAGGCGTTCCAGTGGACGGCGAGCAGCGGCATTTTTTAATTCCTATTTGTCGTCGTTGCCACTGAACTTTGTGTTACCTCCTCATTTCCATGCCAAATATGGAGAATATGAAATAACAGTGAATATTAAATCTGGGGTTGTCGCCTGACTCATTGTCTAACTGTGAGTCAGAGAATAGCGGTGACAGTCAAGATGCTGACAATGATGGATACAGTGTTGATGAGGATTGCAATGATAATGATCCGGATATTCATTTTATAAGGAGACAGGTATGTGCCTTGTTCTGACTGGATATAAAGTGTCAAAAAAATACCCCCTGATTTTGGCGGCCAACAGGGATGAATTCTATGAAAGGCCTTCGGCCCGGATGGATTTCTGGGAAACCCATCCAGACCTCCTTGCCGGGAAAGACTTGAAACAGGGCGGCACCTGGTTTGGCGTGCACAGGCATTCGGGGTTTGCCGCTCTGACAAACTATAGAAATCCGTCCATGACAAAACCCCATGCCCCTTCCCGGGGTGAAATTATCATCAATCTTCTCCAGTCAGACCGTTCCGGGTCAGGCAGTTCCGGGTCAGGCAGTTCCGGGGAAAATTACCTGAGGACACTGCAACAGAAAGCCGGCATGTACAACGGCTTCAACCTTATCTTTGGCAGCCATGAGCGCCTGTTCTGGTTCTCCAGCCTGAAAAACAGGATTGAAGAACTGAGCCCGGGTATTCATGGGCTTTCCAATGCCTTTCTCAACACCCCATGGCCCAAGGTGGTATCCGGGAAAAAAGCCCTGGCAGATGTTATCTCCAGCAGACTTTCCCCTGAATCCCTTTTATCCATTCTAAGGGATACAACGATTCCAGATGACAATATACTTCCCGACACAGGGGTTGGAATTGAATGGGAACGACGGTTGTCCCCTGTTTTTATTCAAAGTGACATCTACGGCACACGATCCTCCACTGTGATGTTGATAGACCAAAGCGGAACAGCACATATCACAGAACGGACCTATCCGCCTGAAAACAGGCTGAGATATTCTGATCACAGCTTTACATTAAAACTCATGCCGGATAAAAAAAAATAACATCCTTGCAATCCCCCAGACTTTGGAATAATTTATGTGTTAAATTCTCATTTAACTTGATCATCAAGTTAAACGAGAATTTTTTGTGAATTTAATTTTATTTTTGATCAAACAATTTAAAGGAATGTAAAAATGCAAATAAAAAAAATCTGTGTGCTTGGCGCAGGACTGATGGGAAACGGAATTGCCCAGGTATGTGCCCAGGCGGGTTATAATGTCACCTTAAGGGATATTGAACAGCGCTTTATTGATACAGGCATGGCCAGCATAAAAAAAAACCTGGAACGCAGCGTTAAAAAAGAAAAAATCACCCGGGAAGATATGGACCAGATCCTGGCAAGGATTTCTCCGGTTCTGGATCTCAGGGAAGCGGCAAAGGATGCAGATATTGTGGTCGAAGTCATCATAGAAGTGATGGCCGTGAAAAAAGAGGTATATACAGAGCTTGAAACCATTGTACCGGATCACTGCCTGTTTTTTACCAACACATCAGGACTGAGCATAACAGAACTGGCCGCAATCACCAGCCGGCCCAACAAATTTATCGGCACCCACTTTTTCAACCCGGTTCCTGTAATGAAACTCCTGGAAATCATAAACGGCCATGAAACATCCATTCAAACCCTTGAAACGGCTAAAGCGTGGGGTAAGACACTGGGCAAGGACGTGATTGTGGTGGAAGAAGCCCCGGCCTTTGCCGTTAACAGGGTCCTGTGCCCCATGATCAACGAAGCCTTTCTCGTGCTCGGGGAAAACATTGCATCAGCAGAGGACATTGACAAGGGAATGGTCCTGGGCTGCAACCATCCCATCGGCCCCCTGGCGTTGTCCGATCTCATCGGTCTTGACACCCTGCTCCACGTCATGGAAGGCCTGCACCGGGAACTGGGCGATAAATACATGCCCGCCCCCTACCTGAAAAAACTGGTCAGGGCAGGCCGCCTGGGTCGGAAATCCGGTAAAGGCGTGTTCGACTATTCATGACTCCATCCCCTGAGCCCATGAAAATATGAACAGGCCTGGATCTTTTTCGGTTTTCAGGACATCCCTCTATTGCAGATTCCTGTCATTCGATCATCAAGTTTTTTGAATACCACCGCCCCCCAGCGGTTGCCTGTCAGGACAGCGACCGACGGAGGACTCGTTCCCTGCCAGGCTAAAAATAGGCGACCTGCGGCCACTGTTCCTCAAACAGCTTGATTATCGCAACGCCTGGCAGGGAAAAAGAAAGATAAAAGCGCATGTTTTTTTTATTCAATCCTCAGGTTATCCATTGCAATTGATACACAAATGTGCCATTTATATAACAGCCATGGGGCAAAGCATTACAACGCAGGATGAAACTTGTATTAGACCTTCTCTTGTATCTTGTCTCAAGTTTCAAGTTTTTTGTAAAAGGCAGACAGATAAACACGCACTTGAATCCAGAAAAGGCGTTTCATGAAAAACATTGCACATGCCATGCTGAGCAGAGAAAATCTGGGAATTATTCTTGACAGCCTCCACATTGGAATTATTGTACACACCCCTGAGCGCATTATCACTTTTTTCAACAAAGAATCAGAAAGAATCACGGGTTATCTGCGAGAAGAAGTTCTGGGAAAAGACTGTCATGATGCCTTTAAATCGCCCTTTTGCGGAGAAAAATGCTCTTTCTGCGACAATTCTCCAAAACATATCGACCAGACAATGGAATATCCTTTAAATATTGTAACCAGAAACGGGGACACCCGCCATGTGGAAATGACCGTCTCTCCCATAACAGACCATGACAATTCATTCAAGGGCGTTATTGCCTCCTTCAGGGACATGACCGACCTGTTCAACCTCTCTTTAAAGGCTGAAACCATGTCAAACTTTGCCGGTATCATCGGCAATGACAAAACCATGCTGGACATTTTTAAACAAATCCAGGATGTTGCCCTGTACAGCTATCCGGTTCACATATACGGGGAAACCGGCACGGGAAAGGAACGTGTGGCCAGCGCCATACACGATATAAGCGCCTTTGGCAACGGGGCCTTTGTGCCGGTGAACTGCGGTGCCATTCCGGAAGGCATTGTGGAAAGTGAATTGTTCGGACATGTCAAAGGGGCTTTTTCCGGCGCGGTCAAGGAAAGAAAAGGACGGTTTGAACTGGCCAATAAAGGCACCCTTTTTCTGGATGAAATTGCTGAACTGCCCCTGCAGATTCAGGTTAAACTCTTAAGATTCCTTGAAACCGGTGTGTTTGAAAAAGTGGGCGGTGAAAAGCGGGTATCTGTGGAAACACGGATCATCAGCGCCACCAATAAAGATCTGAAACAGGAAGTCAGGACAGGCAGATTCAGGGAAGATCTCTTTTACAGACTGCACGTCATTCCCATTTATCTGCCTCCCCTGCGCGACCGCAGAGACGATATCATCCTTCTGGCAAATCATTTTCTAAAAGAAAATCAGCAGGATTCAAACCAGCTAAAAATCACCAGGGAAACCATCAGCATCTTGATGGATTACAACTGGCCCGGCAATGTCAGGGAATTAAAAAACGTTATTCAGTTTGCACTGGTAAGGTGCCAGGGGGAGAAACTCCTGCCGGCCCACCTGCCGGAAGAAATCCTGGACTATACCAAACCCCGCCTGAAGGCACCTCCTGTGTCTCCCGTGTCAGAACCGGCTGTTAAAAAAGGAAAGCTTGATACAGAATCCGTTAGGGAAGCCCTTGAAAAAACAGGGGGCAATAAATCCAAAGCCGCAAGAATACTTGGGGTGGGCAGGGCCACACTGTACAGATTCCTTGCCAGAAACAATGAGGTAAAAACCTATGCAGAAGGCCTTTAATCTTAAAGGCCGCTCCTTTTATCTTAATCAAACAGGGCCTGACCATTTCTTTTATTCTTTTTTCCCTTTTTTCATCTGTTTATTTTTCCAGAACAATCATTCTTTTTTGTGCTGGATTGCCGTCATGGGGGAGGCTCTGTTGGATTGCCGTCATGGGGGAGGCTCTGCATGAGAAAAGCGCTGAAGGAAAAACTTGAACAAATTTATTCGATATACAATAAAAAAGAGTATATTGATCCGGACCCGTTGCTGTTTCTTTACAACTACAGACAAAAAAAAGACAGGGAAATTGCCGCTCTGATCGCAGCCTGTTTTGCCTATGGACAGGTTGCCCAGATAATGAAAACCGTCGGCTCCATACTTGAAACCCTTGCCCCTTCGCCGTTTGACTATATTTTAAATAAAACAGAGAAAACAATTGTCGGGGATTTTAAGGGATTTAAATACAGATTTGCAAAAGACCACCATTTAACCGCCCTTTTACTGGGAATTAAAAACACCTTAACCGGGTTTTCATCCCTTGAAGACTGCTTCTGCTCACAGATGACCCCGGACAGGAACACTGTGCAGTCAGGGCTTGAGGCGCTGTTTCACCATATAAACCCAAACAGGGCATGCGGACACCTTATGGCTGATCCCTGTGAAAAAAGCGCCTGTAAACGAAGTCACCTGTTCCTCAGATGGATGGTGAGAAAAGACAGGGTTGATCCCGGGGGATGGAAAATGATCCGCCCGGCACAGCTGATTGTCCCCCTGGATACCCACATGTATAAAACCGGTATCCTGCTTGGATTTACAGAACGAAAAGGGCAGGATATAAAAACCGCCCTTGACATCACCCATGGATTCAGCAAAATCTCCCCGGAAGATCCTGTAAAATATGATTTCTGTCTTACCCGGTTCGGCATCAGAAAAGGGCTGGGCATGGACAAATTAAAGAACACCCTTCTATCCCGGAGCATAGTATGACCGATAATGGATATTGCCTGCCTCTGCTGAAACAAGGCAGACTGATAAAACGGTACAAAAGATTTCTTGCTGATATTGAACTGGAAACAGGAGAAATGGTTACGGCCCACTGCCCCAACTCCGGCTCCATGAAGGGGTGTGCCGTCCCGGGCGCCCCGGTCTGGATATCAGAAAGCACCAATCCCGCCCGAAAACTCAAATACACCTGGGAGCTGGTACAAATGCCGGAATCCATGATCGGCATAAACACCCAGGTGCCCAACAAACTGGTAAAACAGGCCATTGAACAGGGAATAATTCAGGAACTGGCAGAATATAAAAAGGTAACATCTGAAGTAAAAACCAGCAGCCATACGCGTCTTGACCTGCTCCTGGAAAAAGATACCGGTGAAAAATGTTATGTTGAAATAAAAAACTGCACCCTGGTGGAAAAGGGAACAGCCATGTTTCCTGATGCAGTGACCACACGGGGACAAAAACATCTGGAAGAACTTCAGCATCTGATTTGTCTCGGACACAGGGCTGTTATTTTTTACCTGATCCAGCGCATGGATGCCCGCGAGTTTAAACCAGCCAGCCGTATTGACCCGGCCTATGCGGAAAAACTGAAAACAGCCGTGCAAAATAAAGTGGAGGTTATTACACGGGACACAGTCATTGACACCATTGAAATTAAAATGGGAAAATCCATTCCTGTGATATTGTAACTCGATCATCAAATTTTTTGAACAGCATCGCCCCCAGAGGTTGCCTGTCAGGAACATTGATTTGTTTTGTAAGATATTGTATGATTTGTTTTTATACAACCCCATGTCCTGGCGGACACAACAAAGAATGAAAGCTTTTAGCTGTTAGCTGTTAGCTGAGTACTGATGGCTTTCATATAAAACCAGCCACGATGCACAGCAAAAAGATGCACAGCATCACAGCAAAAAATGGAGAAAAAACGCATATGCTGACAAACCAGATTTTCAGGCCTGATCAATCCAGCGCTGTTACCTGTCCGTATCTTTTGTCGTCTGTTGAGGCTGG
>JAWOEJ010000221.1:0-14942 GCA_046482845.1 Desulfobacteraceae bacterium
TAAGATCACCTCTTTTTGTTTCTGTTTCAGTTCCATCTCAATTATAAATAGTCATGACAATTATTGGCGAATGCCAAGTTACGTGTTTTACTCATATCATTTCGATCGTGACTGTTCAATAGCTTTTATCAAGAAAAAAAGGTATAAAAAGAAATGGCTTTTTATTTATATTGCCACGAACTCTTTGATCCAAAGCATTAGGATTGACTTCAAGGCATATTCATAATATATGATATAGCATTATTTTCATGCGGCGTTTTCATGGCATGGGAAATATCACAGGCTTCGCCCTAAAAATAGTGAAGAAGCATGAAAAAAAACTGTTAAGCAATCTTGATATTATTTGTAGCATGGACCGTATCCGGATGTCGCGATTCCGTCTTTTGCTTGTGAAGAAAAGTTAAACTGAAAAAGACTGTAAAATCATGTATAAAAAAACAATAGGGGCATCAAAACCCCACTCTGCAAATTGGACCTGGCCTTTTACGGGCATAGGATCTCCCCCCTTATACACCTAAGGTGATAAAGTCTTGGCCATGTGGATTATTTATAGAAAAAAAGGAGAATGAAAAAAAGATCTCTCTGTTGTAGAGATGGACTGTATCCTGCTGAACAAAACAATCGCAGCTCAAAATGAATCATGATTAAAAAGGATAAATTTTTTGATTGTTGAAAAAACAGACAAATGGACTCAGATAACCACTTTCTTTCTGCACAAAAAGAAAAATCAAAGCATCCTGGATGGGTATTCAGATGAATGGTTCTGTCTGGGTATTCCCCTTTTGATATCCCTGGCTGTCAAGCTGATTCTTTTGTCTGAATTATACCAGAGCACCATTAATATGGACGGCATCCTTTATATAAACGCAGCCCAGCAGTTTGCCGCCGGCAGCATAGCCAAAGGGCTGGCCATGTATCCCATGCCGGCCTATCCGCTCTTGATTGCATTTGTTCACATACTGATCCCGGACTGGATTTTTGCCGGGTACATGATTTCCATTATGAGTATGGTGCTGACCGTCATCCCGTTGTACTGTTTAACAAAATATATGTTCGGTACAAGGGCGGCTTTCTGGACCTGCCTTGTTTTTGCCCTGATGCCTAAAATAAATGAATGGTCTCTGTATGTCAGCAGAGATCCGATCTTTCTGCTTATTTTTGCATGGTGCATATATTCTGCTGTAAAATCCATTGAAACATCTGATTTTTCTTATTTCTGGTTTACTTTTATTATTGGATGGTGCTCTGTCCTCATCAGAATTGAAGGTATCATTTTCATTTTTTTCTACTTTGGAGTCCTGATTTGTCTATCTTTTACCCATAAGGAACAGAGAACCGCTTATCTGGTTAAATCTCTGACCTGGGCAGGGCTTCCCCTGGTGACAGGACTGACAGCCATTCTGACAATGGGCAGCAGCAGTCTGGCTGTAAACCGCCTGGATCAGGTGATTGCAGAATTAATCAATTTTTTTAACGGCAATTTTCTGGATCTTTATTTTCAAATTTACGAAATTTTCAAGACAGCGGAAAACTACCCGCCTTTTTCCGGACTGCATTACAATGCCGCCGCCCTTGCACGGCATTACCTGCTTATTATATATTTAATGGGCATGGCAGAGGTTTTAATAAAAGTCATCTTTCCTCTGTCCTGTATTCCTCTTTATATCGCTCTGAAAGAGCGGCTGTCACCTCCGGGCAGATTCATACTCTGTCTGTGGTCTCTTTATATGGGGCTTATATTCTACTTTCTTTTGACAAGAGATTTTCTTTCAACGAGATTTTTAATGATCCCTGCATTTTTACTGCTGCCATGGATTGGCGAGGGTATAGACCGTCTGTGCCGGAAAATAAACACGGCTTCCCGGAAAAAATCAATTTTGTTTTTAATTGCAGTGCTTATTCTTGCGCCCGGGGCCAAAAGTTTTGAATTACTCTGTTTTAATGACAATGCAATCCCCATTGCTGTGAACTGGCTGGATGAAAACAATATGCTTGGAAACATAGAAATTGCAACAAATGAAAAAAAACTCTCTTTTTATATTGACCCGAAAAATAAAAAAAAACCCCTGAATACTGTTATTCATTACAGCAGGGAAATCAAAAATTACAAGGATCTTGAAAAATTTGCGCTAAAAAACAATACTGATATTCTACTGATAAATCTGCACAATAAAAATAAAGAAAAAATACCTGATTTTAATTGCTTTAAAAAAATACATTTGATTTCAGGTGACGATGATCTTGTGCAGATCTACTCCAGAAGCAGCTGCAGGGCGCAATAAGGGAACCGGGTGGACGTCAGTACCGCCAAAGGAAATTATCGTTATTGACGACGGGTCAACGGACAATACTGAAACCATTATTTCAGAAAATTATCTGACCCGTGAACCCCACAGGATCATATACGTAAAAAAATCAAACGGCGGCGCAGCCTCAGCCCGGAACCTTGGAATAAAAAAGGCAAAAGGCGAATTTATCCTTATGCTGGATGCTGATGACCAATTGGATCCCTATTCAAGGGAATGCTGAACCTTATCATATTCTATCATTCGGTTATCAAGTTTTATGGAAGGGCCGAGCGCCGCCCCCCAGCGGTATTCAAAAAACTTGATGATCGAGTCTCATAATCATCACTGTTATACTCCTGCTGGCAATACTCAAAACTATTCACCATAGTAAAAAAACCGGACTCATTCATATGTACAAAGATTAAACGCCTGCGGCATTGAAAGACAGTAACGAGTTATGCTATAACAATACTTGACACATGCCAGGGAAATTGATAGAGCCTTCACCCTGCGTGAAATGCAGTAAACTTTATATACTTGCGAGTAAAAGATGCTTTTAATAGAATTACTTCATAACATCGTGCGGGGTCCCCTGGCCCTGTCTGCCTTTCTTATCTTTTTCACAGGAACTGCCTACCAGGTATTACGTTTTTTTTCACTCAGCAGGAAAATTCATAAAACCCGATCCAAGCCCTTCAGGCTGTCCAGGGATCAATCCATTGCCAGACCTCTTGTAAAATCAAAGGCTCAGCGCATTGCAGCCCTCAAAGTCTCCATTCTAGGTGTACATCCCGTAATGACCATCGTAACCTCTATTTTTCATTTCTGTCTTTTTGCCACCCCTCTTTTTCTAATGGGGCATAATAAACTTATTCGGGAATCATGGGGAATAAGTTTTTTCAGTCTGCCGGAGAAACTAACGGATATCATGACGCAGGTAGTTATGGGCTGCGCCCTGTTTTTTCTTTTCCGACGAATCCTGATGGCAAAGGTCAGATCCATTACTGCGGGTTCCGATTATCTTATTCTTATTTTAACGGCCGCGCCTTTTATCACCGGTTTTTTTGCCTTTCATCAAACCCATGACTATGAACCGGTTATTCTCCTGCACATGCTCACGGGTGAATTGATGCTTATTCTGTTACCTTTCACCAAACTGGCACATATGATATTCTTTTTTATCAATCGATTTCTCATACCCCATGAAAACAGTTTTGGACGCGGGAGCAGAACATGGTATTTCGGTGGACCCAAATTCAGCTTTAAAAAATGGTATTTTGGAAAAGATGAATTTGATATTAAAGAGTGGTAATATTTTAGGGGAAATTTGATATTGAATGTAACAACAGATGCTGTTGATGTCCGGAAAATTCAGGAAACCCTCAGTAGAAACAAAACACAAATCAGCTTATCACTTAAACTATGTGTTCATTGTACCCTTTGTGCTGAAAGTTGTTTCCTGTATATGCACCGGGGGAAAGATCCTGTCTATATGCCGTCCCATAAATTTATAAATTCCCTGGGCAGGCTGTATAAAAAAAAAGGGAATATTGACAGAAAAGGACTGGAGGAGATAAAAGAAATTGTCTGGAACAGGTGTGTACTCTGCACCCGGTGTTACTGCCCCATAGGTATTGATATCCCGGGAATGATAGCCCTTACCAGGGATATATGCCGCGACCAGGGTGTACTGCCTCAGTTTGATGAAGAATAAACTGCCCTTTTGCCTTGGGGCAGGAATTGTAGAAAAAGCAGGTAAAAATGTATCTTAAAAAAATAAATGTCTGGGCACCTCTGATTTTATTTTGTGCTGTTTCATATTCTCCAGCATCATTTGCCCAATCTCAAAACATATTACTGAACCATGATCCATCCTGTTTTAAAAAAAACACGGACGGCACAAAGGAGCGCCCGCCGGTCATGCTGACCCATGAGGCCCACATGGAGGAATTGTACTGCCTTGATTGCCATCATATTTATGAAAACGGGGAAAATATTTTAGATGAATCAGACCTGGAAGAAGGGAATCCCGATATCAACTGCTGCTCCTGCCACAATACCAAAACAAAGATGGATCTTGAAGAGGCATTTCACAGCTCATGCATCCCATGCCATAATGAGAGCCGCAAAAAATTCTGGATCCCCCGCAAGGGAATTCAATGGGAAGCCTTTATATCTGAAAAAGGCCAGCAGGCTCCCACACTCTGCGGAGAATGCCACATACAGACCAGACCTTCTCCTCCAAAGTGATCCAGACATTAGAATATCAAGTTTCATATTCATGCCCGACAATAAAAAAGGGTTATACGCAGCAGTAAAAACGAATTTAATATTCAGGACTCAATCGACCGGATTAGTAAGGCTCACCCCCTTTCACTGCAATTAAAAACGGACGATTGTCCAGGAGGCAAAGTTGGTTAAAATAGAGAGAAAGCCCTTTGAAGAGATCAAAGCTTTTGTAAAAAAATATGACAAAATTTTAAACATCGGATGCGGAGGCTGCGCCTCTGTTTGCCTGGGAGGGGGTCAGAAAGAGGTCAACGCCCTGAACACTGAGCTTAACTGCACCTTTAAAGAAGAGAGGCTCCCGACCCGGCTGAACGGCTATACTGTTGAAAGAGCATGCAACCTCAGATATCTGGTTGAACTTGAAGAGGTGGTAAAAGATTATGACTGCCTTATCTCCATGGCATGCGGTGCGGGAACCCAGCTCCTTGCCGAAAAATTTTCCAATATACCTGTTTTCCCGGCGGTAAACACCACAGCCATTGGAATAGACCGGGAGATCGGCGTGTATGAAGAAAGATGCCGTGCCTGCGGAGTATGCGTTATCGGCTATACCGGAGGCATATGTCCGGTGACCCGGTGTGCTAAAAGCCTTTTTAACGGTCCCTGCGGCGGCGTAATTAACGGCAAATGCGAACTTAATGCCATGGCTCCCTATGAGATAACCTGTGCATGGTGCGATATCTATGAACGCCTCAAAAAACAAAACCGCCTTGAAGATATTCTGAATATTCACAAGGCGGCAGAGTGGAAGAACCAGATGCAAAGAACAATTGTTCAAGAACCCTATCGAAACAGATATTCTGAAAAGTACTAATTCGTGTATGAACGAAACCCCCGTGTTTGGACGGCTCGTAGAGGAAGATATGATTGATAAAAAACTCGGCAAATCAGCAAAAGAAAGCCCATTGGGTCTTAAGATCAATCCACCGGTCTTCTGGATATCTACTATTATTATAATCAGTTCCATGATGATCAAAATAATAAGCGGCAAAAGGATTGTCCCTTTCTTTTCCTTCCTCCGTTTATGGGTATGTGAAAACACTGGCTGGTTTTTTGTCCTCGTGGTCAATGTGGTTCTTTTCTACATTGTCTTTCTTTTTTTTTCCCGATACGGCAAATTAAAACTCGGCGGCCGGGAGAGTCAGCCGGAATTCAACCTTTTTTCATGGTTCTGCATGATTTTTTGTGCCGGCACCGGTATCGGCCTTGTGTTTTTCGGAGTTGCTGAACCCCTTTCCCACTATCTAAACCCGCCTCCCATGGGCGTCGCAGCCCAATCAATGGAAGCGGCAAAACTCTCCATGGCTTTGACCTATTTTCACTGGGGCTTACATGGCTGGGCCCTGTACTGCCTGGTGGGACTGGGGATGGGTTTTTTTGCATTCAGCAGAAAATTACCTCTGACCATCAGCAGCGTTTTTTATCCCCTTATGGGAAAAAAAATTTACGGCCCCATGGGAACTGCCATCGATATCTTCGCATGTGTGGCCACATTGTTCGGTCTGGCAACATCCCTGGGCCTGGCTGCATCCCAGATCAACGCCGGGGCAAACTATATTCTGGGAATACCCATAACCTTGACCGTTCAGATCATACTGGTCGTCGCCATAACCCTCTGTGTCATCTTCTCAACCATTGGGGAAGTCTATTCAGGGATAAAAAAACTGAGCATTATCACCATTTTTGTAACATTTTTCCTGATGATATTCGTATTAATAGCGGGTCCCACATCATCTATTCTTAACGCCTTTCCCCAGAACATGGGGAATTATTTCAGCCGCTTCTGGGAAATATCCCTCTTTACCGAAACCTTTTCCAAAACCCATTGGCAAAACACCTGGACCATCTTCTACTGGGCCTGGTGGATCACCTGGGCACCCTTTGTGGGAATGTTCATCGCCCGGATCTCCAAGGGAAGAACAATAAAAGAATTTATCCTCGGTGTTCTTATCACCCCCACCCTGCTGGCATTTTTGTGGTTTACTGTTTTCGGATCAACTGCGCTCTACATGGAGATAATATTTAAGGATATAGAAATGTCGATGGCAGTGGACAAAAATATCTCCACCGCTGTTTTCACATTTTTTGAAAACTTTCGCCTTTCCGGCCTCAGTTCCATTACCTGCATTATCCTGGCCTCTCTGTTTTTCATAACTTCGTCCAACTCGGCAACCCTGGTCCTCAGTATCATGACAGCCGGGGGTAAGGCCAATCCGCCCAATATTCAACGTGTTTTCTGGGCCTCCATCCAGGGAGGTGTCGCCATAGCCCTTCTGATATGCCAAGACCTGCCATGTCTGCAGTCTGCAACCTTGATCACCGGCCTTCCCCTCTGCGTGATACTGCTGGTAATGCTTTTCAGCATCAATAAGGGATTAAAAAAAGAGTATGACAGGATTTACCCATAACCGGCATGGCCGGAGCATGGTATTTGCCCTGACCATAATGGAAAATTTAAATTTGTAATTACAAAATTCTGGTCGGAGTTTCATAGGCTATATTCTAAAACAGCCCATCTTCCACGGGCGATTCATTTTCCCTGAAAAGGGCTTTAAAACCATGCAGAATCTCAGGCTGATCTGCCCAGTTTTTCATAAACCGCTTCATATCTTTACAATGGGCCCTGGTAAAAAAAAGTCTGCCTTTGTGCTGCTTCATACTGTCAAGATCTATTAAAAAGGGCTTATTTGAATGGAGGATAATATTGCTGGCCTTCATATCTCCGTGACTGATCCTTGAATCTTTAAAGATCCTGACCATTTGAACAATTTTTTCCAATATTCTGTTATCAACAGAACCTGCGGCTTTGCAATAATTTCTCAGACTTGTTCCAGGAATAAATTCACAGATAAAATACGCCTTGTTTCTGAAAATACCCAGCCGGTTTTCCTTAAACGCCACAGGCCGGGGCGTTGAAATTCCCACTTTTAAAAGCATATGTGAATTGTACCATGAGATATGGGCGCGGCTTTTGATGACGGCACGCCTCAGGGCATGAAGCCAGGTTTTCATGTTATACCGCTTTACAACCATCTCTTTTCCATCCATAAACATCCTGACAACGGTGGAAGAATTTCCTGCCTTGAGCAGCCGGTCCTCAGGAACATCAAAGGCTGCATCTGGATTTTCCAGAAAAACCTTCATGGCCGGAGTATAAGATTCCCGCCGGCAGATCACCAGTGAGGTAAATTTTCTTTTACAGATATGCCGGGTTGAACGTCTGAACATCTTTTTCAGATATTTATTTAAAACTGCCCTTTCTTCTTTTTCTATCAATTTTTCAAGACGCGCCTGTTTTTCTGCATCCATACGGATTTCCCGGGTCCTGGCATATGTATTCAGCAACGCGTTAAACAGGGCTTTATTTTTAATTTTAAGCCGTGCAAACACATCGGCCAGATTCTTTAAGCTGAGAGCCATGCCAAGGGCAGCGGTTTTCTTTTTTTCCTCAACAGCGGCCCCGTCCAGGGCATAAAGGGTGTTGCTGCAGGAAACCAGCAGAAAATTGTTCAAATGAAGGTCATTATGAAAAAGTCCGGCATTGTGCAGTTTTCCAATGAGGATCATCAATTTTTCCAGACAGGGGGGGATGTCTTCCCGGTTATTGGCTTCAATAATTCTTTCCAGGCTTTTGGACGGCACAAGGGCATTAAAAACCAGAATCTTTATGGTTCCATCTGCATCTGTGCCTGCATACAGGATATCAGCGGTATCAATGCCTGCTTTTTTTAATAACCGGCTGCCCTTAATCTCCCTTTGCACATGTTTTTTCGACACAAAGGGCTTGAAAAAAAGCTTGGCAACGATTTTTTGTCCATTCCATTGTCCAAAAACAACAGCCCGTTTCCCCGGAACAAAGCGAAGGACTTGTTCACATTCCAGAAGATTTCTGCCATCCGCCGGTTGCAGTGTAAAAGGAACTTCATATCTTTTCCCGGCTAGCACAATATGTTTAATATCCAGAGTTTTCATAAAATTTAAGGAAGCTCTTTTTTTAAATTTGTTTTCCCCTTTTTAAGACCAGCAGCCCCGGATTAACCCAAAAGGCATTTGTGAATCTTTAAAACCGCTTTGCGTATACTCAATGATCACGTCTCTGAGGCTGATTTCCGGAGAACAGGTAGAAAAAACCTGATCATCGCGTGTATACCAGAAATGATCAGGAAACTCAAGCAAACCGGCATTTACTTTTACCACTCGATTATCAGGCTAAAACTCTGATTTTTGTTTCTGGTTTGAAGAAACAGGGAATGGTCCGGGCTTAAATTCAAATTAATATTGTAAACTCAAACACTGAATGTTATACATTAACAGGAATGTTATCCTGAAAAAACTGTAAAATTAGTCGTTATGGGTGAATATACTGATAAAAAAAAGAGGTTACAAATGATTAAAGACAATCTCAGGTCTGTAGCAAAAGCCATTGTAGCAAAACAAAAGGGTGTGCTGGCCGCGGACGAAAGCAATCCCACCATCAAAAAACGATTCGATTCGATCAATGTCGCATCCACCGAAGAAAGCCGCCGGAGATACCGGGAAATCCTTTTTACTACCCAGGGAATTGAACGCTATATCGGTGGTGTCATCCTCTTTGACGAAACACTGCGCCAGGGCACTCAAGAAGGCACGCCGTTTGCAGAACTATTGTCCAGCAGGGGTATCGTACCAGGGATCAAGGTGGACAAGGGCGCAAAAGCGCTGGCACTGTTTCCTGAGGAAAAGATCACTGAGGGTCTGGACGGCCTGCGCGAACAGCTTGTGGAGTACAAAAAAATGGGAGCACAGTTTGCTAAGTGGCGAGCTGTTATTGAGATCAACGAGCGCGATGTACCCACAGCGTTTGGTATTCGTGCAAATGCCCACGGTTTAGCGCGTTACGCAGCCCTCTGCCAGGAATTGGGTATTGTGCCGATCGTTGAACCTGAAGTACTGATGGATGGAGCGCACGATATTGAACGCTGCGAAGCTGTCACATCCAGGGTACTCGAAGAAGTCTTCACTGAGCTTGATGCCCACCGCGTGATGTTCGAGGGGATGCTGTTAAAGCCGAATATGGTGATTCCCGGTATGAAATGTGCCCGTCAGAAAAGCGTCCAGGAGGTTGCCGAGGCCACGATTCGCTGCCTGACCCGTTACGTGCCGGCGGCTGTCCCCGGAATCGTGTTTCTGTCGGGTGGGCAGAGTGCAGAAGACGCCACTGACCATCTCAACGCCATAAACATGATGGGCCCGCATCCATGGCAGGTCAGTTTTTCTTATGGGCGGGCTCTGCAGGCACCGGTGCTTGCAGCCTGGAAAGGGCAGGAAGACAATCTGGCTTCTGCTCAAAAGACGTTTTTGAAACGCTGCAGGTTAAACGGTCTTGCCCGTGACGGCAAATATGACCGGAAAATGGAAGAGACTGAATAATCAGTGTATATCGCCCGTTTTGTCAGTTCATTTGTCCCTTTGGGTTCATCTCCTGGATTACTGAACAATTCAGCATTTTCCGGGTTCGTGTTGACAAAGAAAAATGCACCCAGGGCGGTATATGCATAAAAGCATGCCCCCTGGAGGCAGCAAAGGGCCTTATCCATGGCAGCAAACTGCCGGCAGACTGTTTCAGCTGTGGTCGTTGTTTGAACGTCTGTCCCGTTGCTGAAAAACGGGCACTGATTCAGGGGGTCGAAAATTTCTGGAACAAATACGCGGTGAGCAGCCGGGAAATAGAGCGACAAAAGGAAAAGACACTCGGACAGCTGAATGTTTTTTTGAAAGGGTTAGGGTATCTGGGGTGAGTGAGATCATGAACCGGGATTTCTTTGAATCCATACGTACAATCCTTCATAACGCCAGAAAAAAGGCCTATTCCAGGGTCAATTTCATCATGGTGGAAGCCTACTGGAAAATTGGGCAAAGGATTGTGGAAGAAGAGCAGGGGGGTGCGACTAAGGCGGTTTATGGTGAAGGTTTGATAAAATCTCTTTCCCGTGAGTTGACGACAGAATTTGGGAGAGGTTTTTCCTATGCAAACCTTCGCAACTTCAGGCAGTTTTATCTTACTTATCCTGATTTTGAAAAATGCTACACATTGTGTAGCAAATTGAGCTGGAGCCATAATCGGTTGATTATGCGGGTAGAACATGAGGATGCGCGTTGTTTTTACCTCAAAGAAGCTGCTGAACAAAATTGGAGTGTACGGGAGTTAGAACGTCAGATTAAAACCGGGACTTTCCATCGTCTGCTGTCAACCGGGCAGAAACCTGCATCCACAACTCAGCCGAAACTGAAAGCCGATGTCCATGATTTCATCAAAGACCCCTATGTGCTTGAATTTCTGGGAGTACCAGAGAGTGATCATGAACATGAAAGTGAGCTGGAAAAAGGACTTCTCGGAAAACTCCGCAACTTTCTCCTGGAACTTGGCAAAGGTTTCTCATTTGTGGGCAGACAGTTCCGCATCAGCTCTGAAACCACCCACTTTTATATTGACCTGGTATTCTACAATTATCTGCTTAAATGCTTTGTGCTGATCGATCTGAAAACCGGCAAATTGAACCATCAGGACATTGGGCAGATGGATATGTATGTACGCATGTTTGATGACCTGAAACGCGGAGAGGACGACAATCCTACCTTGGGTATCATTCTCTGCGCAGACAAGGATGAAACTGTGGTAAGATATTCCGTTCTGAACGACAGGGAACAACTTTTTGTTTCTAAATATCTGCGTGTCCTGCCTACCGAACAGGAATTGAAACAGGAACTCGAAGCCCGACATGTTTTGGAAACCATGAGAGATCAGGAGTAGCCACATAAAAAGACTTAATGGGGTAACTTTAATATGAACCGTTTTATCAAATTTTACAATTCGTGTTTTATCCTGCGACAACCTGGGTATTTGTATTGACTAAAATTGCTGGTTGGAATTCAACAACAATCGGATATCATATAGAGTTGATCAATGGATATGCCTTCCCCTCGGATCGGTTCACTGAAGGTGAAGGTATACCCTTAATAATTCGCGATTTGAATCGGCATATGACTGAAATCAATTATTATGGTGATTATTCAGAACGCTATGTGGTAAAAAAGGGGGATTTGCTGGTTGGGATGGACGGAGATTTTTGAACCAGTCAATGGAAAGGAGATGATTCACTTTTAAATCAGTGAATCTGTAAGTTGGTCACGAAAGATAAAGAAAAACTGGAGTGGGATTCCGTATCGCTTCCCGGGGTAAACTTTTGGATCTGTCCTTGTCAAGCCTGAAGCGATTCCGTGAACTGGCCGCTGCCAGTGGCCGCCTGAGTGCTTTGGAGGTTCATTTCTTTTCCCGGCACCCGGCAGGCCCAATATGTTTAATATCCGGTCTGTTCATAAAATAGCAGGCGGGTCTTTTTTAAAAATTTTTCTGTAAAGCCGGTATGCCCGCTTCTGAACCACCCACCAGAAAAACCTGTTTTTTGTCAGAGCGGTTTTAGCTATTGTCCTATCAGGCCGTTGGATTTAAAAACAACTCATAATTCCAATATGTTATCGTATAGCAACATCATTAATTTGACACAATATCGACCAGTATTCTCAATATGAGTTCAAAAAAGTGCGTCAAATCAGGGGTTTGACATAATGATCAAATTACATTATTATGTAATATTATCATATGTAATTTGATCATTATGGAGGGGCCTTGATGACAACTAACAAAGATGAAAGATTGCAAACAATTAAGGAACTCATTGAGAAGAAAAAAGTGTTATCCTTTGACAAAATCGAGCAGTCTGTGAATGTTTCCGGCATTACGGTTCGGCGAGATTTGCTGGCGTTAAATTATATAACGAGTTATACTCATCGTGGTAGGTTCATCACATTACCCAAGATTCCCTGTTTTGACAATAACGGCATTTGGTTTTTCCATGAGATTGGTTTCTCACAATATGGAAACAGTTTAGATTCTATCTTAAAATTGATTGATCAAAGTAAACAAGGGGTATCCAGAGAGGATTTGGAGGATATTCTTAAAATTGGCATTTCCAAACAAATACAGATCCTGATCGGACAAGAAAAGTTAAACCGGGTGAAATTAGGCGGCAAATACATATACATCCCTGAAGATCTGATGAAAAACGGAAAGAAAAAATACAGGCTTATAGGAAAACACCAAACGGAAGACTATTTTGAAAAGGATGTACGGAAAAAGGATTTGATCTTACTCTTAAAGGCTGTTTTAGAGCATAACGGCATTAAAATGGCGAATTTAAAGCAGATTGTAAAAAAGTACAATTTGAAACTGCCGATTAAAAAGATAGAAAAGCTTTTAACAGAAAATCAGTTGACTGAAAAAAAAAAGCCATAGCGCTTTTGAAGGACCTACGAATAAAATTTCAATCGGACAAGAAAGTGCTCGAATCTCTTTCTGGCCTGAAGATTCGTTTGTATTCGGAACAGACCAAGTGTTTGATCTGCGGTAAAAAAACAAATTTGCTTAAAACCGACTGGAAGGTTTGCTATTCGTTCGATTTGGGAAAATTCACCTTGATTTCAGGTTCTAATTTTTGTGATGAGCACAAATACTTCTCTAACAAACAGAATCAAATCATAAAATATCAGTCTGATTTGGTTGCTTTGATAGTTGATAAAGGCTATAAAGTGACATTTGACCTTGTGGTTAAGGTGGGACGTCTTCGATACGACGATCACCGCCAGTTGAAAGAGGTTCAGGGGTACTTGAAGTGTTTGCCAGCTAAAATTGATTTGCATCTAAGCACGATTGGAGTGATTGCCAAACGGTTCTTAGAATTTTGCGGTTTGCTCCATAATAAATATGAACCGCTCATCCTTAATGATATCCATCGAAATGGCGGATACTATTTGCATTTCGATGGGTCGACAGAAGCATCATGTGGTAAAAACAACTTGTTGGTATTTGATAGCCGGACTGGCCATGTACTTGATAGCACTATGATCGATGGAGAAAAATATGAAACCGTTAAAAAGGTTTTAGAAAAGGTTAAATCGAAATATGGAACTCCCTTGGCCACAATAAGTGATTTAAGACCTGGTTTTGTAAGAGTTTGCAATGACGTTTTTGGCAAAAAAAATCCACATATAAGTTGCCACTACCACTTTTTGAAAACGTTTCGAGATGATTTTTTAGCTGACCACAAACTGGTCAGAGTTCATCTATGCCAAAGACTAAAATTAAAATCAGAAATCGAGAAGCAACTCAAAACTCTTGATCAACTTGATTTCAGTTATGATCCCAAAGTACTCAAATCAATCAATGATGTCGAAAAATATTGGATCAAAACAGCAGATGTTTTGGGTACCTATGGATACATATTGAAATGGATATTAAACTTTAAACAGGACTCTACCGGCAAGGGGGTTCCTTTTGATTTACCATACTTAGATTTTTACCATCGGATCACTGCAGGCAAAAAGGTAATCGACACGATTTTTAAAAAGACTCTTAACGTTGATTATTACGAAAAATATTATCGGTTGGGTTTTTGCACGGTTGTAGCCAAGCTGAATAAGAGAGATAAAGACGCTCAAAAATTTAGAAAAGCCATTTGTCATCTTGAATATGTTAAAAAATGGTTTAGCAAACTTCGTGGTGTTTTGTATTTGGAAAGTCAAACAAAAGACATAGATTCGTTTCTCGCTCCTTTATCAAAAAGATATCGGTTGTCAGAGGAGGAAGCATTGTCTATCCCTCAGAGATTAACAGATTATGTTGAAGAGCTGGAAAATGAAATATACAACCTTAAGACTCGACCGGATACCTTTACAAACTCATTTCAAACGAAAATATTAGAAAAATTCCAGCAACGGCTGGAAAAGCACAGTAAAAATCTTTATGTCCCTGTAGTTACCACTGTAATTGACGGTAAAGAGGTCAAACTTATTCCTCCAAGAACCAATAACTGCTTGGAAAGTTTTTTCCGATTTGTTAAAGCACTTATCCGACGATGCACCGGCAGGAACAAACTACCCAAAGAATTTGGTTCAATAGGGGCCTTACTTCCCTATTACCTTTCGATGAGGGATCACAAAACCTTTGAAACAATATTTGCCGGTGACACGCTTGTTGAAGAATTCTCAGAATTATTCAACAAAGGCCAAGTGATTCCAGATAATATTATTGCTATGCCAAATAGATTGGAAAAAAATGAAAACATGTATTTGTCATCGGCCATTGAAGCCTAAATCCAACGGGTTATTGGAACAATAGAATTTAACAAGTTGTTTTAAAACTTGCTTTTTAACACTGCCATCAAGGCCTTTAAAATCTTCACTGGCTTCCGGTATCAACTCAACTTTCCAAGTCGGCACGTGTCAGTCCTTCTGAGTTGAGTAAGTCTTCCAGGTTAATGCAAGGACGGC
>JAWOEJ010000255.1:0-5790 GCA_046482845.1 Desulfobacteraceae bacterium
TCCCAGAAAGATTTATCTATTGACATCCAAAATTTCAGTAATTCATTTTTAAAAGATACAGGTATAACCCTTTCTGTATTACCCCGGGACAAACAGATTTCCGGCATGATAAACACAGAAAAACTGTCTCTAAATTGTTCTGCGCAAAAGGATCTGCCTTTTCCTGAATCCATAGATTCATTCCGGGTCAAGGATTTCAGGGGTGAATTTCTCTATTCTGACTCCGGGTCAAACTCCTGGCGGTTTACACTTTCTGCAAAGGGCCTATCCCTTTCAATCACAGCAAGCAACAGGGAAGAAATAATTACCAGCCGTTTTTCAGCATCCCTGACAGCTGAAAAGGATCGCATAAGTGCAGAGCTTGCCCCGGTTGACCTTAAAGAACCGGAAATGACAGGATCTGTTTGTTTCTCCAAAACCAGTGGTAACACCCGTCTGACCCTTAACGGCAGCCGCATAAGGATAGGGCAGGTTAAAAAAAAAGGCGCCGCCCTTTTTCCGGACAATACCATATGCCGATCCATATTTAATATTATTCCAGAGGGAAACGTCTCCGACCTGGTTGCCTCTTTTTCAGGAAAAAACTTAAAGGATCTGTTTAATGCCGATAACATGAGGATAAGCGCAAAGGTGAACCAGGGTGTTGTCAATATTCCTGAAACCGGTCTTGTTGCTGAAAACCTCAAGGGCGATGTTGATATTAAAAATGGAATACTTTATACAAAACCCACCAGGGGAAAAATTCAAAATACAATTCTCCAGAACGGAAACTTAGAGGTCGATCTTTTAGATTCAGACCACGACTTCAACGGCAGATTTGAACTTCACGCCGATCTAAAGGCCCTGCCCTCTGTGTTAAAAGATCTACTGCCGGATACCATGCTTGCCAAGGAGCTTGAGCGGTGTCAGAATATCCAGGGCAATGCAGATGGTGTACTTATTCTGAAAAGCATCAACAACAGGGTTTCAGTCTCTGTCAAGGCCGAGGCCATATCCCTTAACGGCGAATACCAGCGCCTGCCTGGAAAATTTACAATTCAGGACGGGTATTTTTCCTTTGCAGACAACAGGGTTTCTGTTGACAAATTAAAGGGAAGCCTGGACACGTCTTATTTCAGAAATGTTTCAGCATCCATACGTCTTTCAGAAAATCCTGTCCTCAATATTTATTCCGGTACCGCTGAAATCCAGATGAATGAAATCTATCCCTGGCTTGTCTCATTTAAAAAAATTCACCAGAAACTTTCAAAAATAGAATCAATAAAGGGAGAACTCTTTCTTGACCATATCAGTATAAAAGGCCCGCTTTTCAACCCGGATGAAATTCAGTATTCCCTTGAAGGCCGGTTAAGACATCTTTTAATTGAAAGGAAAAATCGTGATCCCGGCATTTGTGTGTTTGCATGTGTATTTAATATTTCAGACAAAACCGCACAGCTTTCCAGACTTTATGCAGATGTTTTGAACAGCCGTTTCCTGGCTTCTCTTACAGAAACCCCTTTTATTGAAAATCTTGCTTCCCCTTTTTCCATTTTCCGGGCAGACTGCCGGCTTAAAAAGACAATTACTTTTACAGGCGATCTATTGTTTGAACAGGGACCGGAAGTATTTATTGATTTTTCAGGTGGAAAAGAAGACTGCCCTGTTAAAAGGATAAGGATAAAAAAAAGGGGAACAGAAAACGGGCTGCTTGCCGTAAAAACAGATAAATCCCCTGCCCCTGATCACAAAGACTGGAAAGTGACAGGAGAAATTGAAACTGATACCATTAAAAAAATTTTTAAAAAAAACGCCTTCCTTCACAAAAAAATAGATGAAATTACCCAGGGACAAAATTGTTTAATTCAGGCAGAACCTGCTTCAGAACCAGTTTTATCTACAAACTTCATTGATCTTGATCAAATCATGGAAAATAACGAAAAAAGTACTGGAGAACAATCCACAATGGCTCTGCACTGGATACAGAAACTCATGCCTGAATTTACCCTTTATGCAGATATTTTAAAGTATAAACAATTCAAATTTTCACCTTTTAACTGCAAAATCAAATTGTTTAACAGCCATTATACAATAGATATAAAAAAATCAAATTTCTGCACCATTGACCTTTGGGGTCAAATAAAGAAAAAAAGGGCATCTTTTTTCATTGACCTGGATCTTGGTGCAGAAAACAAGGATCTTGAAAAGGCCATTTCTTGTTTTTTCCATAAAAATGATATAATAAACGGACTGTTTACAATGACAGGGAATTTAAACACATATGGGAATATTGATACACTATCAGACAATATAGAGGGAGAACTTCATTTTTCATCCAATAAGGGCAGGATTCACCGGCTGACACTGCTTTCAAGGGTATTGTCTGTTATCAATCTGTCAAAAATTTTTAAGGGGGTACTGCCGGACATCACTCAAGATGGTTTTGGTTACACTTCACTGGAAATAAATGCAGCAGTCAGCAAAGATGAGGTGTTAATCAAAAATTCAGTGATCAATGGAGACGATATGACTTTTATTATTACCGGACCCTTTGATACTAAAACAAAGGAAATGGATCTGACCTGTCTGGTAGCCCCATTTAAATCCGGGGATATGATTGTTGAAAAAATTCCTGTACTGGGTTCTATTCTCAAAGGTCGGCTTATTTCAATTCCTGTTAGAATAAGCGGTAAATTTGATGATCCAGATGTTACCCTTATATCACCCTCAGACATTGGAAAAGGGCTGACAAACACCATGTTCAGGGTTTTAAAGGCTCCGTTTAAAATAATAGAGAAACTTCCCCTGTAACTCGATCATCAAGTTTTTTGAATACCACTGGGGGCGGCGCTCGGCCCTTCCATAAAAACTTGATAACCGAGTGTAAAGGGGGAAAGATACAAATGAACACCCCGAAACAAGGCAGATTTAAAATGTATTTAATATCGTTTTATGTTCCCAAAACCCATCTTCAAGAGGTAAAACAGGCCCTTTTCAATAAAGGAGGCGGAAAAATCGGCAACTATGATTCATGTGCGTGGCAGACAAAGGGGCAGGGACAGTTCAGGCCCCTTCAGGGCAGCCGCCCCTTTTCTGGAAAGCAGGCCCATGTGAACCAGACCGAGGAGTATAAGGTGGAAATGGTATGCAGTGATGATCTGATCACGGACATTCTCAACGAACTGGTCAGGGTGCATCCCTATGAAGAACCTGCATACCACGCAGTTAAAACCTTTATTCCCCCGCAGTCAGGAAATAAAGCATGAATCAAGTTGATCCTGATAAAGTGTTTAAAAAAAGAGGAGAAATAAGCTATTCCGCTCTTGGCGCCCAGGGACAGTTAAAAGTGGTCGCAATTCTCAATATGCTTCAGGATACAGCTGCGGCCCACGCCTCGCAGCTGGGCATATCAGGTTTTGACCTGGCTGAAAAAAATCTGGCCTGGGTTATCTCAAGGTATAGAATTGAAACCCTGTACTCCCCTGAGTGGCAGGAAAAAATTGAGATAAAAACACATAGATTCCCCTGGAAAAGCCTTTATGAAATAAGAAATTTCACCATAAGCGGGGCAAATGGTTCACCCGCTGTAAAGGCTACTGCTGCCTGGGTTATGGTAAAAAAGGAAAACAAAATGCCGGTTCGCCTGAACCGCTACATGAAAAAAGAACTTCTGGCAACTCCAAAAAGGGTTATTTCAAATCCATTTGATGAAGTCGAAAAAATAAAGCAAACAGATTTTCAACTGCCGTTTAAAATACGAATTGAAGACCTTGATCTTAACCAGCATGTAAACAACGCCATTTATGTAGGATGGGCGCTGGAAACAGTTACCAGGGAAATTCTTGAAAATTTCAGGCCCGGAAAAACAGATGTCCTGTTTCACAAGTCGTCCTATTACGGCGATACAATCATATCCAGAACAGAAATTAAAACAAAAAACCACTCACCGTTTACCCGCCATGCAATCATCAGTAAAAACAGGGATAAACTGCTGGCATCAGTGAATATTTACTGGACATCAATGGAAAAAAATGATCTAAAGTGAGATTAAAAATCAAAAATTCAGGAAACACAGGGTTAACCTCTTGATTTTTAAAGGATAAATTCTGATAAATGGATGAAATCGGCAGGGCTTACACAGCCTGTATAAAGCTTCTCGCTCCCCGGGCAAGAAGTAAAAAAGAGATAAAAGATCATCTTGCAAGAAAAAAATTTAAAGACGAGGTGATACAGGAAACCCTTGATCAGCTGACCCGTGAAAATCTGATCAATGATAAAGCCTTTGCTGAATATTTTGTTGAAAACAGAGAACAATTTCGCCCGAGATCTAAATTTGCCCTAAGGTATGAACTTAGACAAAAAGGAATTGACGAGGCTTTAATAAACCATGCCCTGATGGATATTGACGAAGGAAAATCAGCATGGGCAGCTGTTAAACCCAGAATAGAGGTCTGGAAGCGTCATGATTCTGACGCTTTTAAAAAAAAAATTATGAACTACTTGAAAAACCGAGGTTTTAATTATGAAATATCCATTTCAACGTACAAGAAAGCCTGCTCAAAAGTCACCCCCCCTTTTTCTATAAAAAACACAGACCTTCCAGAAAATGAAGATTAACTTTTTTGCCACAGGCGGCACCATTGATAAAATTTATTTTGATGCCTTAAGCACCTATGAAATCGGCAACCCCAGAATCAAGGAAATCCTTATGGAAGCCCGGGTGAATTTTACCTATGAAGTAAATTCCCTAATCAAAAAAGATTCTCTGGATATAAATGACCGGGACAGAAATAAACTCCTCAATGCTGTGCGTGAAGAAAAATGCAGGCGTATCGTCATTACCCACGGCACAGATACAATGGTAAAAACAGCGCAGACACTGAAACAGGTCAGGGGTAAAATCATTGTTTTAACAGGGGCTATGGCACCTGCGGCCTTTAAATTCAGTGATGCACAGTTCAATCTCGGGCTGGCTGTTGCAGCCGTGCAAACCCTTCCCCCCGGGGTTTACCTTGCTGTTAACGGCAGGATTTTAAATCCAGACAGGGCAGTAAAAAACCGTGAACGCAAGATGTTTGAAGAAAAATCTGAATAGAATAAATTTAAATGTGAAAAAAAATTCCCATTAAATACTAACATTTTTTTCATAATTTCAGGGTTTTCTGCCCTTTTTAAACTTCTGAAACACCTTGAAGAAAACAGGGCTTTCAATTATAGTACCCTGAAATAACAGATATTATTTTTATAGTAATTTTATAGTAAACTGAAAAGGTATATTTTTTGCATTCTTTAATAAAAAAATAAAGAATCTATTTAATCAGTCATAAAATATATGGAAAAACATAACCTGAAAAGGATCTGAAAAATGGTTAAAAAGAAAAAAAATGTGGAAAAACGAAAACACAAAAGATACCGTGCCAGGGACGGTGCATATGCAGCCATAAGTCCCCAGTCCAGAAAACTTGGACAGATAATCAATATCAGCATGGGTGGAATTGCTTTTAAATATATTGATACCAGAGACAGCGAAAACGAAGAACAGACTGAAGAATCTATCTTTCTCAGCAGCCTGGGTTACTATGTGGGCGATCTTCCGTTTAAAACAATTGAGGATTATGAAATAACAGACTATCCGTCATTCAGTTCCATGAAGCTTCGGCAGAGACGTGTGCAATTCAAGGATCTGACCTTTAAACAGCTTTTTGACCTTGATTTTTATATCAGAAATAATGTTGTGGAACCTGTGGACACCACAGCCCCGCAAGAACAGAAAACAAAATAATATACGCATCTTGCTTGTCTTTTTGCCCG
>JAWOEJ010000277.1:0-10047 GCA_046482845.1 Desulfobacteraceae bacterium
GCGATCAGCCGGCGGTCCAGGGCATCGTGGGCGGTTTTTAAATCCATTATGCCATCGCTGGGAAAATCCATGATGTCGGATTTTTCAGCCTGCTGATAGATATTGTCAGGCAGGTGTCTGGGCACAAGCATTTCATTGTCTGCAGACACGACCATACGCTCCACTACATTCTGCAGTTCACGGACATTACCCGGCCAGTCATAGGCCTCCATAACCTTGAGAATTTCCTGACCCAAACTCCGGCTCAGTTCATACTTGGTGTTGTAGATTTTGAGAAATTTCAAGGCTAAGGGAAGGATGTCTTCGCGCCGGTCACGCAACGGCGGGATATCGATGGGAAACACATATAGCCGGTAAAACAGATCCTGCCGGAACGTGCCTTCTTTCACCATTTCTCTCAAATTTCGATTGGTTGCGGCGATAACACGACCATCAAGATCAATATCATTGATACCGCCAAGACGACGACATTTTTGATCCTGCAGCACCTTGAGCAATTTGACTTGAAGGGAAAGGGGAAGTTCACCCACTTCGTCCAGAAAAACAATCCCCCCCCCGGCCTGCTCAAAAAGGCCGGGTTTCCCTTGGGTAAGCGCGCCTGAAAAAGCGCCTTTTTCATAACCGAACAGCTCACTTTCCAGAAGATTCTCAGGAATGGCCCCGCAGTTAATGCTCACAAACGGTTTGTCCCTGCGGTTGCTCACCTGATGGATCACCCGGGAGAGTACATCCTTTCCCACACCGGTCTCGCCCGAAAGAAGCACCGTGGAATCCACCTGGCCCACGCGACGGCACAAATCCAGCAGGTTACGCATGGCCGTGCTTTCGGCCACAATACCTCCGTAAATACCCATTTCGTCAATTCCGACAGCCGGCAGTTCCTGGCAGACCCCGTCATATTGATACTCGTGGTGCTTGAGTTCGGTAACATCCCGGATATTCATGACCACCCGCCGGACATTCCCCTGGCTGTCCAGCACGGGGCAACCAGTGACAAAGATCTTGTTACCGCTGTTGAGTGTCTGCTGCAAGGTCAAAGAACGGCGGTGGTTCCGGACCTGGTTGAACAGTTCCTGGACCACGGCCAGGAAAACATGTTTTTTGGCATCCAGCTCGGCAATCCGCCGGCCTTCAATGGCTGCTGGAGAGAGCCCGGTAATCCGGCCGTAGCTGGCATTGACCTTGACCACTTTTTCCTCGTCCGTGGTCAGGATACCGTCATAAGCGCTGTCCACCAGGGATGAAAATTCATCATTGAGAATTTTCATGGCTTCCAGCTGGTTTTGAACTGATTCCAGTTCTGACTGGTCCAGAAAGACGGATACGCCCCCTTTCACTGTTTGACCATCATATATGGGACTGCGGCTGACCAGGAGGGTCTTTTCTCCCCAGCGGAAAGTTTTGCCGATCTCACGCTCATTTTCCGTAATGGTCCGGGTGAGGCTGGAATCGGGAATCATTTCTGTGATATGCCGGTTCAAATAGCCTTCTGCTTTGGCACCCAGTATCTCTTCGGCTTTCTGGTTCATCATGGTCAGGCGCGCCTGGGTATCCACCGCAATAATGCCCGTTGGTACTGAATTCAGGAGTGCTTCCAGATGCGCTTTGGTGTGCTGAAGTTTTTCCTGGGCCAGTTTTTTGTCTGTGATATCCCAGGATATCGCCTGAATGCCGACAATCTTCTCTCTGGAATTGAAAACCGGGGATTTCACAATTTCCATGTAAGCGCAGGCATCACCACTGCCGGAAGGATCGTATTGAATGATTTGATGCAGGGTTTCAGCTGTGCGGATTACATTGATATCATTGGCCAGGATATTTTTGGCATCCAGGTCTGGATAGAGATCTGTGACATTCAGTTCACCATCCTCTTTTAACCCCGGATGGAATTTTTCCCGCAATGCCTTGTTAAAAAATATGATTCTGCCGGTCAGATCGGTCCGGTAAAGCCCTTGAGGCATGGCATCCACCAGGGAATAATACCGGTTTTCACTTTCCCTGAGCGCTTCTGAATAAGCCAGCACCTTTTTATGTGAGATATTGTATGCCCTATATATCAAAAAGAGAATGGAAGGCATCAAAATACCGACAACCAGGAAAAACCCTATGATGATGGGCTGGAATCCATCCCGGATCTCCTTTTTCAGAGCCCTGCTTGACCGGTGTATTCCCAAATGCCAGGATCTGTCCGGAATTGGCACGAATGCAGCTGTTTGAAGTGTACCATTGCTGGCGATATAGCTTCCCACGTAGTTATTGGGTGATTGTACCAGTTCTTCCAGATCGGTTTTCATACCGGTTTCATTATTCAATATCCTGTTTTTCCCTACATAATTACCAACGGTTTCAGGATCGGCGCTGTGAAGCAGCAGCCTTGCCTGCTGATCAAATACGCATATATATTCATCTGCCGGCCGCACCCCATTGACTGACCAGGAATGAAAAATGGAATTAAGGGTGGCCTTTTCAGATTCTGCCTGCTCGGCCGCAGCCAGTTTGGTGATCATTTGGGCTTTGTTCAGATACAGCTGCTGGTATCCCTTCTGCATCATTTCAAACGAATGCTGGTAGGTGAAAAGACCTATGGCCAGAGCAGATAACATCAGGGCAATGCTGAGGCCAAATGCGATTTTGGCCAGGGAAAGAAATTTGATATCCCGCATCTCTTCCACCCGGTTATTAGATAATTCGCTGGAATCCATTACTGTATTCCCCTTTTTTTATCCCGAAACAAAACAATATGTACCACATCACCCGATTTACGGCAAATACTAAACGCATTTTCAGTCTAAAGCGGGAAAGCCGCAACCCGAAGCCTCTCCATTTTCTTGTTTTTTTGACTGAAACTGCGGAGAAAAGCACTAAATTCCTGCCCACATAACCAGTGAAATGATCAAAAGGGCAACATCCACCAGGCGATTGTACAGAGCGTTTGAAGTATACTTGAATGCCTTGAATCCGGCTATTGATCCGGCTATTACGGCTGGCAGATAAACAAGTGTGGCCTTGAACGTTTCCAGTGAAAAAAAGCCGGCCGTGCCATACAGAAAAATGAGCAGAATATAGAAAATGGAAAAAAACGAGGCAATATAACTTTTGGCTTTCAGAGAATTCCCGGTAACAGTTCTGAAATACAGGACAGCCGCAGGACCACCGATGTTGTAGGCTCCCATAAAGGAACCACTGACCAATCCGCAGATTCGACCAAACCAGGGACTTTTAAACTGCTTCAGGGAAAACTGCCGCTGTCTGGCGGCAGTATTGTATAAAACCACCGTGATGATAAAAACAGACAATGCCCGCTTCAGAAAGACTTCAGGCAGATGAAAGAGTAAAAAGGTGCCCAGAAAAATGCCGATAATGGTTCCTGACATCATGGGTTTCATGGGCTGCCAGCTGAACTGGCTTCGGTAGTGCCAGGCCTGGTACATGAAAAGTCCCATGCAGAAAGGGAATTGGAGCACCACAGCTGTTTCTACCGGAAAAAAAAGGCTCAGAAGTGGAACGGAAATCATGGCAAACCCGAACCCGGCAAAACTCATGGTAAATGCACTCACAAACATGATAAATCCTACCTCAATGCCAAAACCCGTATGACACCTCCTTAAACAATAAGGCTAAAACCTTATGACAGTGGATATATTTCCTTGCAGACCATCTCCCCCGGAGATAATACCCGTTTATATTCAACGCATGACTGTTTTTCTGATAAAAGCCCTGTCAACCATGATCCGCTGGTTTGAATTTCCCGGAAACCCAAATGAAACAAAGCCGCCATTTTTTTGGCATAGATCCGGTGGTGCGGCTGAACAGGAGCCAATGCTTCGACCAATACAATCTCTTTGTATCCTTTGAGCATTTCCCCGGCGATCCACAGTGCATCTTCCCGTCCATACCTGGCAGATGTTTTAAAAAATTCAGTATATGGAGTCTCTCCGTGATCGATCCATCCGGGGCTCAGATAAAAAGCGTGACTGTATTCCCGGCAGTCGCTTTCAAGACAGGTTTCACTGAGCAGCAATGGAATACAGTCATGGACCCGCGGGACAATCAGTTTCAAACGGTCGGATGAAATTCCGGACAGTCCGCCGCCGCAAAAACCGAAAAGCAGAATAACGGTATCGACGGACCGGTTCCTTTCCAGCCTGCTGAGGGCCTCCCTGACCGCCTGGTTGAGCATATCAGGATACCTGTGAAGCGATTGCTCCAGATAAACAACCCGTTCCCCGTCAACCTCCAGGGCATTGATCTCGGGCTGAAAAACCATACAGGCAATAATCCTTGTGCTGCCAGGGATATCCAGTTTCACGAGCTGAATCCTTTCACCACAAAACAGATCATACTGACAGCCATCAAAAGGTAACCCAGCAAATTAATCCTGGAGGATTGAATCGGGGACAAAATTTTGTAGTGCCTGCCAATGACCGCCGAAATGGTAACCAAGCCGCCGGTCAGGGCAAACCCCCAGATCCATATCATCTCCTGCATAACAACACAGACCACCGTTATCAGGATGCAATGGCCGGATTATAGGTGCATTCACGCCCGCCACCCCCCAGCTGGCCAAATGATTTAAGCCCTTCCTCATAAAGCGAATCCATGACTTTGGCCTTGAGCTTTGCATAGGCTTCACTGGCGGTCACACTGAATTCTCTCGGCCGGGGCAGGTCCACTTCCACAATGGTTTTAATGGTTCCTGGCAGCTGGGTCATCACCATGATCCTGTCCGCCAGGAAAAGGGCTTCATCGATCTCCGATGTGATAAAAAACATGGTCAGTCCTGTTTCATTGTAAAGTTTCAGCAGATATTCCTGCATCAGTTCTCTGGTCATTACATCCAGCCCCCGGAAAGGCTCGTCCATAATCATGACCTTAGGTTCCATCAAAAGCGCCCGGCAGAGTTCGGCCCGGCGCTGCATGCCACCGGACAGCTGGGCCGGATAATTATCGGCAAATTCCACAAGTCCGACTTTTTCCAGCAGGCCCATTGCTTTTTCCTCTGCTTCGCTGTGGGTCATCCCGCCGATCACCGAGGGACCGAAGGTCACGTTTTTCTTTACCGTCATCCAGGGCCACAGTGCCGTTTCTTGAAAAACCATGATCCGGTCCGGGCTGGCCGAACGGGTCGGTGCACCGTCCAGCATCACCTGACCGGAAGTCGGGGTGTCATATCCGGCAATGATATTGGCCAATGTGGATTTACCGCAACCGCTTGGTCCCACAAGCACCGTCAGTTTCCCGCGCTCAACCATCAGTGAGCAGTCCTTGAGGGCCACGGTTGCCTCACACCCGGGAATGCGGAATATTTTTTCAATCTTGCGGATCTCCAATTCACCTTTGTGAGAACCTGTCTTTCCATTGGTATTTTCAGACCTGTCTGGCATATTTTTCTCCTTGATATCCATCCATTTTAGAATATTTTTTTCCAGGGCATCAGCCAGTCGCTTATAATTTTTACTGCGTAACTGCTGACAAATCCGGCCACGCCGATGCTGACCATTCCCACGATGATTCCGGCGGTATGGCCCGCCAGATAGGCCTCCCAGGTCAAGCGACCCAGGCCGGCATTGCCGGCAATCATTTCAGCGGCAATCACCACGTTCCAGGTGATACCGATCCCCACCATCATGCCGGTTGCAATACTGGGAATCGTAGCAGGGAGTACTATCCGCCAGAAAATCTGCCTGGGAGAAGCACCAAAAGAAACGGCTGAATTGACCAGCTCTTTAGGGATGGACGACACCCCGCCCAGTACGTTCAACACAATTGTGAAAAATGCCCCGATAAATGTGATAAAAGCAATGGATGTTTCATTTGTGGGCCAGAACAATATGGAAACCGGGACCCATGCCAGCGGGGGAATGGGCCGCATCAGCTCGAAAAGCGGATAGGTGAAATCTTTGAAATTACGGTTCCAGCCCATTCCCAGCCCCAAGGGGATACCAATGATCTGCGCCGCAATAAAACCGTATGCAACGCGCAAAAAGCTTTCCATCCAACTTTGCCAGTAGACAGGTTGATACAGAAAATCCCAGAATACCTGGATAACTGTTACGGGTGTGGGGATGGCTTTCATGAAAGGGAAAAGCCCCATGGAACCCGCCTGCCACAACAGGAAAAACCCCAGTACTGCAATGCAGCCTCTAAACTTTCCTCTGTCTCTGAATATCTTTTTGGTCCGCAACACCGCAACCGGTGGCTTTTTTGCTGCAACTGATATTGCCATTTTTACATCTCCTATGTTTAAGCCATTTCTCTTTCGCCCGCCTGAAATGCCTTGACTGCTTCCTGATGTACCGCTTCCATCAGTTCCGACTTCATTTCGAGAAAACGGGTGGATGTGGTCATGGCGTATTCCCTGGGCCGCGGCAGATCCACTGTCATCGATTTTTTGATATATCCTGGACGTGATGTCATGATATGTACTGTGTCCGATAGATAAAGGGCTTCATCCAGGTCATGGGTGATAAAGAAAATAGTTTTACGGGTCATGTCATAAAGCTCGAGCAGATACTGGTGGCTGGCTGCCTTGGTAACAGTATCCATAGCACGGTAAGGTTCGTCAAGAAGGAGAATTTTAGGGTTATTGATCAATGCCCGGGTGATTTCTACCCGGCGCTGCATGCCGGATGAGAGCTGCCCTGGATAGGATGCCTCAATACTGTTGAGTCCAACCCGTGCCAGCATTTCCCTGGCTCTTTCAGATGCCTGGGAAAAACTCATCCCCCCTTGGGTAACCGGTCCGTACACCACGTTTTCCAGAACCGTTTTCCAGGGGAAAAGCGCCCCGTGTTGAAATACCACCACCCTGTCCGGCCCTGGGCTTGGTGCCCTGTCCAGTGTTGCCAGCGGCTGGCCGTCCAGAAGGATCTCTCCAGAGGTCAGGTTGTCAAATCCTGCCATTATATTGAGAAGCGTTGATTTTCCGCATCCTGATGGCCCTACTATTGCAACAAAATCACCGGATTCGATTTCCATGGAGCAGTCGGCCAGTGCTTCTACATGGACACCTTCGGGGTCATATATTTTACCGACGTCCCGAATGGACAACGCGCCGGTTTCGGCCCGTTCAGCTGACTTTTTTGATGTCCGGTCCAACAGCATATCCATTTTACCCTCCAATACAGCTTGTATTCAGTTCCCTTTCGCGCCAGGCCATCAGTTTTTTTCCGATGGACCGGACAATGGCCGAGCTGGCCCATCCCACAAATCCCAGAGTCACCATACCGATAATTATGACGGGATATTGAATCAGGGAATATGAATCCCATATCAGGAATCCCAACCCATACTGTGCGGCAACCATTTCACCCGCTACAAGGGAAAACCATGCCGCACCCATTGAAATCTGCAGACCTGTGAAAATAAAGGGCATGGAACCAGGGAGAACCACGTCCAGGAGCAAACGTTTTTTACCTGCCCCCAGGCACTGAGCCGCCCTGAAATAATTTTCGTCTATAGATTGAACCCCCAGCAGTGTATTGAGGGTGGTGACAAAGAAAGCCACCAAAAAAGTTACAAAGATAACAGCGGGCTCAATTCCCGGCAAAATCAGAATAGCCAGTGGTACCCAAGCCAGGGGTGGAATAGGACGGATCAATTCCACTAATGGAATCGAGTAATCGTAGAATTTTTTGCTCCATCCCATGGTCAAACCGCAGGCAACCCCGAAAATGGTTGCCAGAATAAATGCCAGGGTGGCCCTGTAGGTGGAATAGATGATATGTGTGTAATAATCCTGTGTATAAATTGACACCCCATAGTAGGGATCAGGACTCAACCATTCCACCAGGCATTCCACCGGACCCGACAACCGGTTGAACCAGGGAATGCTGAAGGTAACCACAGTCAGGTGCCAGAGTCCGATAAACGTGACAAACCCGCCGACTTTCAAACAGAAACTTCTGGATGTCAGGGTCTGCACCATCTGGTCTCCCCAGGGAATCTCGTAAAGCCTGGCCTTTTTTTTCTGCTGCCATGCCCAAACCGATATGATTAAAAGACTCAACAGTATGATAACCAAAATTGGACTCATGATTCTTTCCTTTTTCCAGAATGTTTCCCGGTTCAACCCGGCTGTGTACGCCGGTCCAAACCGGGAAAACGGTTTCTGAACGCTGTTGATGTTATTTACTCTGTCTTGAATTCGCTGAACGGCATTCCCTTGATCTCCACCACCGGCGCAGTCAGCCCCATCTCCTTGAGGGCCGCTTTCACAGGCTCCTCGTTAATGGCGTCTTCCGGGATGCCTGGAGAACGGATCACCTTGATATTATGCAGAAATTCATATCCTTTTTTCATCAGGTCTTTTACCCTGGGTGAAAAAACCATTTCACCGATATAAACAGTTTCATCTCCCCCTGTTTCCAACGGATAAGTCTCATAAAGCGACTTCCACAAGATTTCATTGGTGTATCCCTGGGTTTCATTCTGTACCATCTGAGCAACCCCCATTGGATCATCCTGCATGATCTGGAGCGCTTCAATTTCAGCCATCATCCAGCCTTTGGCCGCTTCCGGGTGTTTTTCGATAAAATCCTGACGCATCAAGGTAAAATTGGCATCCCATTCCCCATAGGGTGCGCCTGTGGCAGCATATTTTGCGTGACCATGTTCCACCACTTTTCTGGCATGGGGCTCCCACATGGTGGCGGCATCCAGCTTACCAGCTTCAAAAGAGCTGGCAATGACTTCAATGGTCATGTACTGCAGGTTTTTGGGTGTCACATCGTTAGATTCCAGGATGGAGGCCAGAAAACGGTTGGCACAGGTACCACGGTGCACGGCAACATTTTTGTCATTCAGCCATTGCAACGCGTCTGCAGGAGATGCAAAATCCGGGGCATCGGGTCTTACCACCAGCAAGTTGCAGTTCTGGCCTGCACTGATCATATTGGCGGAAACCAGGCGGATATCCCCCTGGCGTTTTTTTGTGGTGGCAACGTAAGACGGCATATCTCCCATGCATCCCAACTGCATTTTATCTGCCAGCATAGCGTTTACCATCGGGGGGCCTGTTAGATGTGCCTCAAAGTTCACCTTGCTTCCTTCGGGCAGATATTTTTTCCACAACTCTTTTTGTTTGATCACCACGCCTGTCCACCCACCGGTCCAGTAAGGATGATACCCATAGGTTATTTCCACCGGTTCAGCAGCCATTGCCGGGAATACCCCGGGTCCAGTTATCAGCATCAGCATTATGGCAGCTGCCAGCACCCAATGGAGACACTTTTTTCCCAAAAAACCTATTTTTCTTGTCATGTTCTTCCCTCCTCATTCTTCCTTTGTTTTTCCCAGATTGTTTGTTTACACGTTTGCATCAAACCGGTTTTAATGGTTTTGTGAAATAGCATAAGGTGTGCCAGGGTTCTGAATCGGTTTGTAAATCAGCGTATTAAATTATTTTTCTATTTGAAATCAAATACTTACAAAATTTATTTTGCCGCTGCTGTTTCGGGTTGGTGCAGGCACATATTTGGTGCGATTGAGAACCAAATTGATATTTGGAACATAAATGCACCAAATATCTATTCTTGACGGCGGAACGGTTACCGTCTGAGAGAGAAAATAGAGGCAACGTGCCAGGCAGATAAAAATCGAAATGCAGCCATCATCCCTGAATCGCTGATACACGCAACAAGTGTCAGCACGGCAAACTGCTTCATTTCTTGACAAAAAGTATCGTCACGTATAATAATGATCAACACAACTTTCAAAATTGGCTGAATCAGATGGAATGCGGCTTGCATGTTGCATGTTTTTTGTTCTTGAAACGAGCCGAATTTTTTACACCCGCAATTACTGAACAGTACCGAGCCTTTTAAACCGATGGAATGAGGAGTTAATTTTAATGCAGCTTATAAATTATGAAACACGTCTGATATTCTGTCTCATATTCTTATGCCTGGTGACCGGATTTATATACAGATTGCCTTCTGCATTCGGCTGTGCCCATTGTGGAGATTTTGATTATATTACCGTGAAGGTCCATGTGACAGTTCAAAATAACCGCATGGAACAGATTGACGTCTCTTGGGACCTCAGTGA
>JAWOEJ010000289.1:0-10708 GCA_046482845.1 Desulfobacteraceae bacterium
AAGCCGGCTTAAGAAAGACCGAAGCACCTCCATACTTGGCATATTGAACATGGGGTATGGTACCATTTATTACCGGTACCCTGATAAGGTTTTTCTTTGCATCTTCAACCCCTTTGGCTATAGCAGTAGTTACCTCGTTTGCCTTGCCCAATCCATAACCGGCAACACCATCTTCATTACCAACCACCACAGGCTGCATCGAAAAAACAGACCCCGGTTCGTTACAAAGTGCAAAAAGGCGACAGCCTCTGGGTCATTGCCAGAAAATTTTCAACCACCACCAAAGAAATCATGACGGCAAACAACCTGTCCAACGCAACGCTCCACATCGGCCAGGTTCTGACCGTAACGCCGTCAAAAAAATCTTCGACTTCACCCGCCTATTATTATGTAAAATCAGGGGACAGCCCTTTTTTGATTGCAAAAAAACACAAGATGAATTTAAATCGGCTGCTGGCATTGAACCGGCTGAGCAAGACCTGCAAAATATTTCCCGGTCAGAAACTTGTTGTTGAGTAATTTTAACCCCCCCGTAGCTCAGTGGATAGAGCATAGGATTCCTAAGTATATGACAAGGGAAAGAACAAATTTGCCCTTTTCCCGATTTTATCAATATCACAGGTAGTTATTATCATTGTTCATTACCTGCTGCATCCTAGATAAAGCAGTGATTGTCTCTGAATTTGTGCCCGTTTTTCAGGTCCACATCCGCCCAGGAATAATGTAAGATAAAATTATTTTTGCTTGGATAAAGTGCGGAATTACGATATGGTCCCTTGACACGAATTATTAGATTGATTATTTTCGCAAATAGCACGACATTAAATGAGAAGCAAAAAATTCACATCAATTTTGAAAAGGGGGGTTAGAAATGCATAATATTTATCATGCCTGCAACTGGCTCAAAAAGTTTGTGCTTGTTTCAAGTGTCGTTTTTTTATCTTTACTCTTTGGCATGACCGCCACCTTTGCTGATGTCAGCAAGCCATCTTCGCCAGTGACGTTACATGAGGTGTTGATGGATGTTATTAAAACTGACCCTGAAATACTGGAGGCCAAACAGCGATACGAAAGCATTAAATCAGAACGATCCATTGCCAAAAGCGGTTACCTGCCAAAGGTAGGTGTAGAAATAACTGCCGGCCCGGAAGTAACAGACGGTGTCGACTCCAATGAGGTAAAAGAAGAGCTTTTTTCATCTAGAGCCACTTTGTATGCCCGACAAAATTTGTTTAACGGTGGATATACATCTGCCTATGTCGATGAAACAGATGCGCGTATTCTTGCAGCCGCCTATGAAGTAATAACAGTGGCCAACAGGGTTTTCTTAAAAGTTGCTGAAGCTTATATCGATGTCTTAAAAACCCGGGAACTGCTGGAATTTTCATGGCAGAATATACTGACACAGGAAAAAATTCTCAGTCAGGTCAATGAAAAAACCGAAGCAGGATTTACACGGCTTTCCGACTTAAGCAATTCAAAAGCCCGTTTATCCCTGGCCAAAAGCAATTATATCTCCAGGCAGCAGGATTTGAGACAGGCAGTTGTCAAATTTCACCGCCAATTCGGCCGCCTGCTGAAACCGGAACAATTTGTCGTTCCTGAACCCGCGTTTAAATTTCCAGAAGACGTTGAAAAAACAGTGGATATTGGTTTTAATCATCACCCGGCCCTTGAAGTGGCAAAATATAATATTCATGCACGCAAATACACCTATGAAAAAGCAGAAGCCGAATACTGGCCCACACTGGATCTGGAATTAAGAGCCGAACACCGTATTGATACCAACGGCGAACGGGGGGATACAGATCAGGCGGCAGCACTGCTCAAACTCAAGTATGAATTTTTTGACGGCGGCGCCCGTAAAGGCAGAAAAAGCCAGGCTTACAATCAGATGCACAAGGAATATCAACGGGCCTATACCGAACGTCGTAATGTGAACGAAACGATCCGGCTGGCCTGGAACATTTATGAGGCTGAAAAACAGAAAGAAGCCTTTTTAAAAGATCATCTGGAGCTGAGTGCTGAAACAATGTCAGCCTTTAAAGATGAATATCATGTCGGACGAAGAACCCTGCTGGATTTGCTGAACATGGAAAATGAGTTTATTGCAGCTAAAAATGCCAACACAGAATCCCAATTTACAAACCTGACGGCGTATTACAGAATTTCCCAGGCCACCGGTGTGTTGATTCATGAATACGATACAAACCTGGTGGAAGAACTGGGTCTTCCGCCAGAAAAACTTTATGATCTGGACAAGTATGATGAACTGGACCCCAACCGGGATTCTGATGCGGTTAAAGATGTGAGCGATCAGTGTGATAATTCAATAAAAGGCGCTGATGTCGGAAATTCAGGCTGTTTTGAAGAAAAGTTTGTTCCCATGGGTTACCGGAAATCTGATAAAGATCTTACACCCTATATATTGCCCGACGACATGCCTGAACAGCTGGATCTAAAAATTGATAAAACAAAAGAGACACAATCCATCCATCTGGATATCATTCATTTTCATTTTGACTCTGCAGAATTAACTGACGAATCTCTGGAAATGATGATACCCATTGCTGAACAGCTGAAAGATGCCCCTGATTTTATGATTGAGGTGATAGGCCATACAGACAGCATTGGCACAGAAGCATATAACCAGTACCTTTCTGAACAGAGAGCTGCCAGTGTCTATAATGAGTTAATCAGACTGGGTGTCAGCAAAGAAAGACTTACAACATCTGGAAAAGGTGAGCTGGAACCTGTTGCTGACAATATGGTTGAGGAAGGGCGGCAGAAGAACCGCAGGACTGAATTTAAATTGACCAAAAAACCTGCTGGTTGATGACCCGTTTCAAGCTCATTGTGATTTTAGTCAATCTGGTGGCAGTCATTGTGGCAGCCGAGACTGCCACCAGATTTTTTGTACCTGAAAAACAGATTGAAGATTTTAGAAAAAAATATGGTACTCAGGCTGTCAGGCGTTTAAACAGTCTGTTGATAGCCATGGAAGAATTGATTAACCTGCCAGAGGATGAAATCATTATCGGCGTGAACAGATTCTTCAACCAGCTGGAATACCGATCAGATATGAATACATGGCAGAAGAAAGATTATTGGGCCAGCCGCCTGGAATTTCTGGGCAAGGGTCAGGGAGACTGCGAAGATTTTGCAGTTGCCAAATTTCTGACGCTTAAACAACTGGGGGTTCCGCAGGAAAAACTGTTCCTGACGTATGTTAAGGCAATAGGATACCCGGAGGCAGCTCACCTTGTCGTGGCCTACTATAAAAAACCGGGAACCGTGCCATTTATTCTTGATAATTATAACAAAAGGATTCTACCCGCCAGCCAGAGGCCCGATCTTGTACCTGTTTACAGTTTTACCGCCAGTGATCTTTACCTTCAGAAACAGCACGGTTTAGGGAAACGCATCAACCGGAATTTTTTAAAAACTCAGTTAAGCTTGCAAGCCATTAATCTGGAAATCAGGGAGAGGAAAAAGTGAGCCTCTTTAAACAAATACAGATATTAGTGGCCCTGCTGCTGCTGATTATGCTAATCATCGTATTAAGAACCAATTTTAACAGTGCCAAGGAATTTACCACCAATCAATCATTTTTGAATGCAAAAAACTTAGCCAATGTGCTTGCGTTGTCACTGAGTTCGAACCCAAAGGATGATGCCTTTATAAAGACCAGCATCAATGCAATGTATGACGGTGGATATTATGAAGAAATAACACTGACCCGCCCGGATGGCACCGTGATTCACAAAAAAAGTGAAGACATGGCGGTCCACGGCGTACCGGATCTTTTTCTGAAGACCCTTGACCTGCATATACCGGTGGCAGAAGCCCTGGTAATGGACGGGTGGTCGGTGTATGCCAACCTTCAGGTCAAAGAGCACCCGGGCACATCATACAGGAAACTGTGGGTGATCTTTAAACAGCTCTGCCTGCAGTTTCTCCTGCTTGGCGGTGTGGCTATTTTCATCAGTTACATGGGGCTGAGACACCTGTTGAAAGCATTGAGCAAAATCAAATCCCAGGCAGAAGCACTGAGTAACAATGAATTTATTATCACCCAGGAAATTCCGAAAACTCCGGAATTAAAAAAAGTTGTACTGGCCATGAACAGCATGGTGGAAAAAGTCCAGACCATCTTTAACCGTCACCTTGAAAACCTCACTCAATTCCAGGAATTACGCTATACCGACAGGGTTACCGGGCTTCACAATCGATCTTGCTTTATAAAACAGCTGTCTCAATTTATCAAAAACAAAGGGAAACAATCCCATGGACAGGTGATTATTCTGGGTCTTGCTGGAATGGAAAGCACCGGCATATCTCAGGACCGCCCCCTTACACACCGGCTTTACAGGAATTTGTCCGAAATCCTGCAGGAAGAGACAGATTCGATTGAAAACGCCCTGTCCGCAAGATTCCCCAGACGGGAATTCGGCGTAATCTTACCCAAATCCAGCCCTGAAGACGCCATGGCAACTGCCAAAGCCGTTATAGATAGATTCTTACTGAAATCAAGCCATGATAAAAAAATTAAGGATTCCATAGAAATTTATGGCGGTTTAACCGCCTACAGCGCTGATGATGAACTGAGTACAGTACTTTCCAAAGCAGATTATGCCCTGTCAGTTGCAAAAATAGGATTGCCCGGTACTATTGAAATGTTCGATGAAAAACAGCCCCATGCGGTACTGGGCAAATCCGAATGGAAATCATTAATTGAAAATGCCTTTTCTGAAAACCGTTTTCACCTGACAGCGCAGCCGGTTATTTCAAGTACTGGAGAATTTCACAGAGAGGTATATGTCAGCATGACTGATCAGAAAAATATCCAGCATCATGCCAAATTTTTTATCCCCATGGTCATGACCCTTGGTCTGTCAAGCCGGCTGGACCAGTATGTTCTCATTCAGTCTGCTAATTACCTTTCGGCGCATCGGGACAGTATCCTGTCCATCAATCTCACCACTGATTTCTGCCGGGACCGTTCATCCACAATCTGGTTCCGCCGGTTTCTGCAGAACAGAAAACCCATAAAAGACCGGCTTGTTTTTGAAATACATGAAGCCACCCTGATCCAGTATCCTGATATCTGTATTGATTTTGCCGAGCTGATCAAAGGGCTGGGTTTTAAACTGGGCATCGATCAATTCACCATACAAAGGGAATCCCTCAACCTGCTCAAGCAGATAAAACCTTATTATATTAAAATTGAACGGGATTATTTAGAAGTGTTTGACGATCCTGAAAAAGTTGACCTGGTCTTAAATAACCTCTTCACTGTTGCCGACAGCCTTGGTATCAGGCTGGTGGCTACAAAAGTTGAAAATGAATCCCAGCGGAAGGCACTTGCCAGTAGGAAAATAACCTATTTCCAGGGAAACGGCATTGCCGGAAGTGAGCCTTTGGAAGATCAAAATGAATGATTCATTCAGTACCGACCCCCTGATGCAGTGCCTTGTGGCACTCACAAAGCTGAACCACAAACCGACCTCCAAAGCAGTTCTGGCCCACGGCCTTCCGTTTGAGCCCGGCAAAGACAAGCAGCGGCTTTTCACTGCTGACAACCCGAAAGCCAATTTTTCCCGGGCAGCGCAAAAGGCGGGATTTATTTCAAAACTGCAGAAACGCAAGCTCAAAGATATCCCTTCCCTGGTGCTGCCGGTCATCCTTAACCTGAAAGATGACAATGCCTGTCTGCTTCTTGAGATCAACCATGAGGAAAAAACCGCACAGGTGATTATTCCGTCCCTGGATGATAAACCGGTTCAGGTCACCATGGAAAAGCTGGAGCAGGAATATCTGGGCTATGCATTTTTTATGAAACGAAAATATGAAGGGTTCGGCCAGGATCAGCTGGGGAAAAAATCCACAGAACCCAAGCACTGGTTTTTCAGCACCCTCATGAAATTCAAGGGTATATACGGACGGGTTCTGCTGGCCGCATTCCTGGTCAATATTTTTGTGATTGTGGGCCCGGTATTTACGTTGAATGTTTATGACCGCATTATTCCCCACAATGCCATTGACACCCTCTGGGTACTGGCGGCCGGTGTTGCCTTGATCTATCTTTTTGATGTGATCCTCAAACATATCAGAACCTATTTTCTGGAAAATGCCGCCCGCCGAAGTGATGTGATTTTATCTTCCATGCTCTTTGAGCAGGCCATGAACCTCAAGCTTAAGAACAAACCCGCCTCTGTGGGGTCTTTTTCAAGCATTATAAAAGATTTTGACAGCATCCGCAATTTTTTCGCATCCGGCGTGATTACCGCATTTATAGATCTTCCCTTTGCATGGATTTTTCTGCTGGTGATTTACTATATCAATAATATCATCGTTCTAATCCCGCTGACAGCGATTCTGCTTATCCTGCTGCTCAGCATTCCCATGAGACATGCTGCCCAGAAAATTATTGACACCACCCATGAGGCCACCCACAAACGCAACAGTATTCTGGTGGAAGCCCTGGCCAACCTGGAGACGGTCAAGACCTTCAACGCCGGCAGTTCCATGCAGTGGCACTGGGAAGAGAGCATCGGATCCATTGCGGAAAAAACCCAGCGCTCCCGGGTTCGGATCGGTTCGCTTTCCACTTTGACCGGCTTTCTGACACAGTGTTCCAGTGTGGCGATCATTGTTGCCGGTGTCTATCTGATCCGGGAGCGAGAGCTGACCATGGGCGGGCTGATCGCCATCAACATTCTGGCGTCCCGAAGTATTTCCCCTATGGCCCAGGCCATCTCTCTGCTCATGAACTTCGGTCAGATGAAAACCGGGCTCAAGTCTTTGAACGAGTTCATGGAACGGGAAACAGAGCGGCCGGAACACAAAAAATTTCTCCACCGGCCGACCCTGAAGGGAGAGATTGAATTCACGGATGTTGATTTTAATTACCCGGAAGAAGATAACAAAGCAGTCTCCAATATCAGTTTTCACATTAAAACAGGGGAACGGGTGGGGATCATCGGTGCGGTCGGTTCCGGAAAATCCACCATTGGCAAGCTTCTGCTCGGTCTGTTTGAACCGGCAAAGGGATCCATATTTATTGACGGGCTGGATATAAAGCAGATAGACCCGGTGGATCTGCGCAATAATTTCAATTATGTACCCCAGGATGTGGTGCTTTTTTCCGGCACGGTCCGGGACAACATTACTCTCAGATCTCCCCATGCTGAAGACAATGCCATTATTAACGCCGCCAAAATCGGCCGGGTGGATGCATTCACCAACCGTCACCCCCGCGGCATGGATCTGCAGGTGGGAGAAAGAGGATTCGGCCTGTCCGGCGGGCAGAGACAGTCCGTGGCCGTGGCCATGGCCTTTATTGAACAAAGCCCCATCATTCTGCTTGATGAACCGACCAATTCCATGGATTTCAATACCGAAAACCAGGTCATTTCAAACCTGAACAAAATCACCCGGGACAAAACAACCCTTGTCATAACGCATAAACCCTCGATCCTTAAAATTGTGGACCGCCTGCTTGTCATGGACAAAGGCAGACTTGTGATGGACGGCCCCAGAGAAGAGGTGATCGCAAAACTGGGAGGGAAAACCCAATGAGTTTCGACAAGGAATCAGTAAAACAGGTGACGGCCCGCCGATGGGCCAAACAGTCCCGCAAAAAATACAGCCAGACAGATATTAAATTCATGAACAGCCTGAGTGCAGCGGTCCTGTCCGACAGCCCGGCCAAGACGAACATTTTGCTCTATGCCATTGCCCTGCTGGTCTTTTCCTTTATTGCATGGGCAAACTGGGCTGAACTTGACGAAAGAACACAGGGCATCGGACGGGTGATTCCGGCCAGGCAGCTGCAGGTGATACAGAATCTGGAAGGCGGCATTATCAAAGAAATCCGGGTCCATGAAGGCCAATCGGTTAAAACAGGACAGACCCTTGTCATTATTGATAATACCGGTGCCGGCAGTTCCTTTGCCGAAAGCCAGAGCGTGATCAATGAACTTAGGGCGCGCAATGTCCGTCTTAAGGCAGAAGCCGGGATCGAAAGTTTTGAGGAGGCTTCCGCTCAGGCAGAAGATCTCGCCCCTGAGCTGCTGGCTAAGGAAAAACGACTGTACAACACCCGGATGGTGCAGAAAAAAAGCGAACTTGAAGTATTGGAACAGCAGTTGGCGCAGAAAAAAATCGAATTGTCTGAAACCCGGTTGACCATAAATAGTTTAAAAGACAGCCAAAAAATGATGGCCAGGGAAATGGAACTCACTGAACCCATGGTTGAAAAAAGACTGGTGTCAGAACTGGAATTCATCCAGTTAAAGCAAAAAGTCCTGGACAAGAAGCAGGAGTTTGAAACCGCTGTAAAGAAAGCTGAATCACTGCTGTCCAAAATCAAGGAAACTGAAAATCAGATCCAGGAACTTGAGAGCCGACACCAGGGGGAAGCTCAGGAAGAGCTGAACAAAGCATTGGCGGAAATTGCGCGCATCAAAAAAAACCAGATTGCCCTTGCCGACCGGGTAACGCGGACCAATGTCCGCTCGCCGGTTGACGGCACGGTGAAGCGCCTGCTGATCAATACAGTGGGCGGTGTGGTCCAGCCGGGCATGAATATTTTAGAGATTGTGCCGAATGAAGACAGACTGCTGGTGGAAGCCAAAATAAAACCCTCAGACATTGCGTTTCTCTATCCAGGGCTGAAGGCCATTGTAAAGCTGACAGCCTATGATTTTGCCATCTACGGGGGGCTGGAGGGCGAAATTGTTCATATCAGTGCGGATACCATTACAGATGAACAGCAGCAGGAATTTTACCGGGTCCGGGTCAGGACCCAGAAAAACTTTCTGGGCACTGAAACCGATAAAAAAGAGATCATTGTCGGCATGACCGCCCAGGTGGATATTATTACCGGGAAAAAAACCATTATGCAATACCTGCTGAAACCGATTCTCCGGGCAAAAAACAATGCATTAAGAGAAAGATAATACCCTATGGCACTTATTGTTTTCACCCGCGACACGGCACTGAACACGCGCTGCAAAAGCCTGTTCGAAAAACAGCATACCGTGCGGCACCTCGCTGCCATTCCGGAACTGGCCATCCTGCAAACAGACCCGGACGATGTACTGATTATCGACCTTGAAGGATGCCGGGAAAAAGATATCCCCAAGGTAACCTGCCCGACCCTGGTGCTGGTGACCATCCCTGACAATGACCAGGCCATGCGGCTGCTGCAGAACGGCATAAGGGCCTACGGCAACCGGCATATGCATGAAAAGAATCTGCAGCAGGCCGTCGCCGCCCTTCAGGCCGGGCAGATATGGCTGCCGCCGTCCATCATCAACCAGATGATTACTTCCCTGCCCCGCCCAAACAAGACCCCCGCAGAACACCCATTACTCAAAAACCTGACCGCCCGGGAGCAGGAGGTGGCCGGATGGCTGGCCAACGGCCTGTCAAACAGAGAAATAGGTGAAAAATTGTTTGTGTCCATCCGCACAGTCAAAGCCCATCTGACGTCAATCTTTCAAAAAACCGGCTGCCGGGACCGGCTTGAGCTGGCCACCCGGCTGAAACAATAAAGCGCCGCACCGAAAATTATCCAGTGCAGCGCTTTGGTCAAAAATTTTACCGGTTAAGGGCTGTCAGATATCAAATGAGTCGCCATTATCAACATCCACATGGATATCAACACCATCCGCCGGGGAGGCAATGGTGATGGTAATGGAGCTGTCGGCCGCATGGGCAAACAGACCGTTGCCATAATGTGTCCAGTCACTGGCTGCAACGCCCGTAAGAGTGATGTTATCAACTGAACTGACGTCCCCGGTAATATGATACACATTGTCAGCATCGGTCATATCAAGGACATCATCCAGACTTAAGGTAAGGGTCTGATCAGCCCCGTCATCATTCAGATCGGTTGTTTCAACATCCGCAACATTGCTGAAATCAAGAACGCCGCTGTCAACAGACTGCTGCATCGCTTCCACTTCCTGAACAACTGCCGGCCGGGCAGTGGCATCCCGGGCGTCAATGACATCGGTGACCGATTCATCAATCAGTATCTGTGCGGTTTCCGGCAGATGAATGATCCGGCCGCTGTCAAGCGAAACGGTGACACCGGCATTGTCAGAGGTCTCGATGAGGTCATTTTCATGTACCAGATCACCGGCCGTAAGTTCCCGGACCTGCCCCAGGGGCGTTCTGGCTGTGACCAGCCCCGAAATCTGCTGTATGTTACCTGCTTGCGCCATGATGTTTCTCCTGTTTTATACAGGTCTATTTTAATGATCGTTTTCAGTTAAAACAGATAGTTTCACGCGTCAAATACAATCTAACCAATCCATTGTAAAAAGCCATAGGCCCCATGTCCAGTTTTTTCTTGATCAGCCGGTCAAACCGAAAATCGGATAATTAAAATATCCCTGTCTTCACCTTCATATAGAGCCCCGCACTGGAAATTATCCAGTGCGGCGCTTTGGTTAAAGGGTTTATCCATTATGGTTTGTTAGATATCAATGTCTGTACCATTTTGATCAACAAAGTCAACCTGGTCCCCCGAACCATCTGGGCTGGTCGTAATCATTACTTGAGCATCTGTTACACTATTCGTAAATAAACCACCACCCTCATGAGTCCAGCTACCACCATCAACGTTATTAAGACCAGTAAGCGTAACTGTATCGTCCCCATCTTCACCAGTTACCGTTAGCGCAGGAACTTCAAC
>JAWOEJ010000307.1:0-4033 GCA_046482845.1 Desulfobacteraceae bacterium
CAATGATCAGGTTTTTTATACATGCGAGGGCTCACTTCATGGACTGTATCCAAAAAATTGATCATTTAATTAGTGTCTGAACGAAAACCCCGTGTTTGGACGAAAACGTGCCCAGCTGCAAGGCGCAAAAAAGTTTGAAACCGGAGTGTACTCAGGTACATGAGGATTTCAAATTTTTGCAGCAACGCAGCAGATGAGTGCGTTTTCGTTCAAACACTAATTAATGAATCAGGAGATCTTGTATGAATACACCCCAGAAGAAAAAACCCCGGAACGTTATGGATATATTTAAATATCTTGATAAATCAAATTGTGGAAAATGCGGAGAAAAAACCTGCCTGGCTTTTGCCTCAGCTGTTTTTCAGGGGAAAAGAAATATTGAGGAGTGTCCAAGTGTTGATAAGGCTGTTTACACCCATTTGTCTCTGGGTAAAAATGAAAAAAGACAGAATCTTCTTGAAAAAAATCAGCAGGAAACCCTGGAATTTTTAAAGGGAAAGATCAGGGATATTGATCTTGCCAAACGGGCTGAGGCCCTCAATGCAAAGTTTTCCAATAACAGGCTCACCCTTAAAATGCTCGGCAAGGACTTCAGTGTGGACCAGAATGGTGAAATTTATTCTGATATCCATGTGAATCAATGGGTGGCCGCCCCTTTTTTCTACTATGTCCTCCATGGAAAAGGAGTCCCTGTATCCGGGGAATGGATTACGTTCCGGGAGCTGAAGGACGGGATGACACGGTTTAATTTTTTTCAGAAACGCTGCGAAGAACCCATGAAAAAACTGGCAGACATGTATACGGATCTGTTTGATGACATCGTTCGTATTTTTGGAGGGAAAAAGGTTGAAGAGATGTTTGAGTCTGATATATCTCTTGTACTCCATCCCCTTCCCCTGGTGCCCATGCTGATCTGTTACTGGAAACCCGAAGATGGCCTGGGTTCGAGTTTAAATATCTTTTTTGACAAAACAGCGGATCAGAACCTTTCAGCAGATACCATTTTTACCCTGGGAACGGGGATGGCTCAGATGTTTGAAAAAATTGCCCATAAACACGGGTTCCACACCTTGTAAATGCCAGGGCGGGAACCCTTTTTTTGAAAACAGACGTGGTTATCCAGGCAGGCATCAACCTGCTTTGACATGTCCAAGGAAATTCTGGAGCCTTTCAGAGTGGGGATTGTTGATCATTTCAACAGGATCGCCGTCATCGGCTATTCTGCCGTTGTCCATAAACAAAAGTCGGCTGCCGACCTGGGAGGCAAATCCCATTTCATGGGTCACCACTATCATGGTCATGCCGCTGTCCTTTGCAATATTTTTCATAACATCCAGAACCTCGCCTATCATTTCCGGGTCAAGGGCAGATGTGGGTTCATCAAAGAGCATGACCTTTGGATTGATTGCCAGGGCCCTTGCAATGGCAACCCGCTGCTGCTGCCCTCCGGAAAGCTCCCGGGGCAGCTTGTCTTCAAATTCTGACAGTCCCACCTTGCTCAGCAGATCCCTGGCAGTTTTATTGGCTTGAGATGCAGGAAGGCCGCGGGCTTTTTTCGGGCCAAAGGAGATGTTTTCCAGGGCTGTCATATGGGGAAACAGGTTGAACTGCTGGAAAACCATGCCCACTTCAAGGCGTATCTCCCTTATTCTTCCCATTTCTTCAGGGATTTTTATTGAATCAACGATCAGTTCTCCCGAGGTGATCATTTCAAGGCAGTTAATACAGCGGATAAGGGTTGATTTTCCTGAGCCTGAAGGCCCCACCACCACGACCACGTCTCCTTCATTAATGGAAAGGTTGATATCATGCAGCACTTCGGTTCGGCCGAAACTTTTGCATACGTTTTTTAATTCTATTATTTTCTTCACAATATTTTCATTCTTTTCTCAAAAAATTTTAATACATAGGCCAGAACAGAGGTCATTACCAGATAGATCAGGGCCACAGCTGACCAGATTTCAATGGCTCTGAAGTTGCTTGCCATGATTTCCTGACCCTGTCTGGTGAGTTCGCCAACGCCTATTATAATGAAAAGCGAGGTGTCTTTCAGGCTGATGATGAACTGGTTGCCAAGGGGAGGGATCATCCGTCTGAAGGCAATGGGACCGATGACTTCAGATAAAAGGGTGAACCGGCTTATGCCCATTGACATTCCAGCCTCTACCAGTCCCCTGTTAATGGAAAGAACAGCGCCCCTGACAATTTCTGCAATATAGGCGCCTGCATTGATCATAATGGTGATAACCGCTGCAGTCAGGGCATCAATGCGGAACTGGTCTATACCCAGGCCGGCTTTGACCAGCATGGGAAAGGCAAAGTAGAGAAACATGGCCTGAACAATAATCGGGGTGCCCCGTATTAATTCCACATATGCTGAAGAAATATAGCGGAAAGCCTTTGTAAGGGGAATAAAAATACCATGGGGCATTGCACCAAGGGATTTTGTACCTGCAATGCGGCCGAGGCCGGCTGCAATGCCCATGGCCATGCCCCCTGCCAGCCCCACAAGGGTTATGTACCATGTGAGTTTAGCTCCGGCAAGAAGCGCGGGCAGGGCATCAACAATTATTTTAAATTGAAAATCCATAATTCCTCAGAAGGTAAAAAAATTACACTGCCCTTTTAGGAAAAAAAGGCAGTGTTGGGTTTCAGGGGGGGTACTAAAAGGGATTTCACCAGTATTGACAGACGTGACGGCTACTCAGGATCGGTACCGAACCATTCCCTGTAAAGCTCTGCATATTCGCCGCTTTCTTTCATTTCCAGGAGGACAATATTCACTTTATCGCGCAGCTCACTTCCCGTGGGAAAAGCAATGCCGTAATAGGCGGCTTCCACATCAGGTCCTACAGCCTTTACTCTTCCTTTTCCCGCTTTTTTAATAAAATACAGAACATTGGGGGCGTCGTGCACGGCCGCATCTACGCCGCCGGTGACAACTTCAAGGTAGGCCTGATCAATATTGGGGAATTTTACCAGTTTTTTTATGCCGATTTTATTCAGGTAGTCCACGGTAAATGTGCCGGTTTTTACGGCCACCTTTTTGCCTTTGAGATCTTCAACACTATTGATATCAGTTGTTTTGGATGGGACCATGACTTTTAAACCGGCATGAAAATACTGGTGGGAAAAATCAATGGCTTTCTCCCGCTTTGATGTGATAAAAATCGCACCAAGGGCGGCATCAATGTTTCCAGTGGTCAGCGCAGGAATCAGTCCGTTAAAGTCCATGGGTTTCAGTTCATACTCAAGATTTAAATGTTTGGCAATGGCTGCCCATAGATCAACATCAAAACCAGTGTATTTTCCGTCTTCTCCCTTAAATTCAAAGGGCACAAAAGCAGTGTCAACGCCCACGTAGAGTTTGTCTGCATGGGCTGCGCTGAAAACCAGAAGGGCTGTAAATGTAAGGATTAAGACTTTTTTCACAAGTGTTTTACCAAAAAAATGACCAGTAACCATGTTCTGCCTCCATAAAATTAATTAACATTATTTATCTTTCAGGTTCTGTTTTTCCCCGGACCTGGAGATGCAGGTCTGAAGAACAGGATCTATCATAAACTCCGGACAGGGTGTTTGAGTTACAAATCTATATATAAACACGTTTAAAAGTCAATAAATTTATAAATTTCTTGTTGTAACTCGGTTATCAAGTTTTTATGGAAGGGCCGATTAAGAGCCCCCAGTGGTTGCCTGTCAGGAACATTGAGAACCAAAGGAGATCAGACTTTTTCCCTGCCAGGCGTTAAGAAAATCAAGCTGTTTGAGGACCAGTGGCCGCAGTTCTTGATTTTTAGCCTGGCACGAACGTCCGCCGCGACGTGGCTCAGAATCAGCGCAGCGTCGAACGCTACCAAGGCGTAATCCGCATGGCGTGGGAGCGGGCAATCGTTTACTCGCTGGCCCGCGCATCGTCAATTGGCGTTCTGGTTGACGACCGTGGCGAGACGGGTTTCAGAGGCATTGTCGGCGTTCTGGTTGATATTGGACCCCATCTGCTCCATGCTGGAGCTGACCTCTTCCAGGTGGG
>JAWOEJ010000352.1:0-7953 GCA_046482845.1 Desulfobacteraceae bacterium
GTTGAAGTGATTGAAGGGTGTCACCCCTATAAACCGTCAGATATTTTTGCATAAGGGATCTGGAAGAAAACAATATACGTATATTGCGCAGGCCAGTTTGTATGATCGGGTTGTTCGTCTTCAAGGCGGTTATATTTGGGAGGGGTCAGGCTTGTGTTATTGGTATTATCTGTGCTGTCCTAGTTTCACAACGGTAGTGGTAGATAACGCCAACAACGCAGGTCTGACCCGTTTTTCTGTTTAATTGTTACTCGATCATGCAGAAATGAAAACAGATAATTGTTGTTTTATGCCTCAGCGTCCCTGTCCTCCCCATGGGGATCAGTTGAAGCAGGCTCAAGGGCAAGCTCTTTGATTTTATACAGCAGGGTCTTGTAGCTCACTTTTAAAATACGGGATGCTTTTGACCGGTTCCATGCTGTTTTTTCAAGGACATACATGATCACCTCTTTTTCAACCCTGTCCATGGCTTTTTTCTTTATCTTTTTAAATGAAATATCCTCAAAGATGTTTTCCGCATTATTTGAGACATCAAGCAGTTCCGCTATAAAAGGAGAAGGGGTTGAAGAGGCTTTTTTGGCTGAGTTCTGATCTGTCTTTGCCCGGTTAAGGGAGAGCCCTGCCACCCTGGCTTCGTTTTCCAGTTCATCGATCACTGTTTTCCAGTCATTTAATGCCACCTGTTTTCTGATGCAGTTCTGAAGCTGTCTTACATTCCCGGGCCAGGGGAAATTACTGAGCTGGGTCATGGTCTTTTTATTGGGTTTTTCTATTTCTCTGCCGGGACAATTTGAGGCATACCGCTTGAGATAATATTCTACCAGGGGGGGGACATCTTCCGGCCTTTCCCGTAAAGGGGGGATATCGATCTTTATAATATTGAGTCTGTAATAGAGATCCTCCCGAAACTCATTTTGTTTTATTTTTTCTTCCAGATGGTGATTGGTGGCGGCAATGACCCAGGCATCTGTCTGAAAATCCTGGTCTGATCCAAGGGGGGTGAACTCACCGCTCTGGAGCACATGGAGTATCTTGGACTGCAGTGAAAACGGCATATCTCCAATTTCATCAAGAAAAAGGACCCCTTTGTGGGCCATTTGAAATTTTCCCCGCCTTTTTTTCTGGGCGCCGGTAAATGCGCCTTTTTCATACCCGTATAATTCACTTTCCAGCAGGGTTTCCGGCAAAGCAGCACAGTTTACCTTTACAAAGGCATTGGAAGAACGCGGTGAGGCCATATAGAGCGCATGGGCGACAACTTCCTTTCCCACCCCTGTTTCTCCTGTTATCACTATGTTCAGGCAGGTATCTGCCACATGGTCAATCAATTCCTTAATCTTGAGTATCTGTTTGCTGACCCCGATTATTGGTGTGGGTGAGTTCATGGTTTCTGCAGTCTTTTTTTTATTTAACAGGGTAGTTGTCAGGTATTCTTGTATTAAATTATTCTTTATCTACATGTCCATTTAAAAGCTGAACAAGGAGTTTTTCAATTTTAAACAGATCTACAGGTTTGAACAGCACAACATCAGCCTTTGCTTCAGATGCCAGTGATCCCGGCTGATCTCCCCATCCTGTCATGGCGATGATTTTCATTTTAGGATATTCTTTTTTTATAATGGATATCAACCCCACGCCGCCAATACCAGGCATGATCAAATCCGTGATTAAAACATCAAATTCCTTTTTGTCCCTTTTGATTTTTTTCAGTGCATCAAGCCCGTTGCCGGCCGTTTGGATGCTGTATTCCACAGGATTAAAAAACTCACAAAAGGTTGAAAGGATATCGTCATTATCATCAACAATAAGGATTTTATAAGGGGGATCAGTGATCATAGCAGCCTGAAAATCAAATATTTAATTTTTTTTATATGAAAGCTGTCAGCCGTCAGTACTCAGCTAAAAGCATTCATGCTTTGTTGTGCCTGTCAAGGCATGGACGATATATGACAGAACGCTCGCCGGATAATTCCGTCATTTTTTGTTGTGCTGAACAGGCTATGGCCCTTAAAAAAATTTTCAAAGGAATACCTTCCAGTCTTATAATATAAAACCATCTCTTTGCAAGTAAAAAGTGGGAGATTCTTTATAACAGCAAATTTATTTGTAATAGGACATAATAATGTAAAATAAAAACAAAAAGATAAAAACAAAACCGGTTCTGCGCTCTATTTTTTTTTTAAACAGGGCAAATCCATAAAGTATGAAGGTGATGATGATCATAAAGGGAAATTTAAAATTTAAAATGGCTTTATCAATATGTATGGGACTGATAATGCCGATAATCCCCATTACCAGGCAGATATTGAACAGATTACTGCCCACAATATTGCCCAGGGAAAGATCGCTTTCGTTTTTGGCTGCGGCCACAACTGAAGTGGCAAGTTCAGGAAGAGATGTGCCCATTGCAACAATTGATATACCAATAAACGCCTCTGTAAGACCGATACATCTTGCCATGTAAATTGCAGATTCAACCACAAGGGATGCACCCTTTGCAAGGGCGGCAATACCAAATACAACTAAGAACAGGTTGATGGAAAATTTTTTCAGGGTTTTTTCAGGATGGACCGTGTTGTTTTTGTCTTTTGAATTTAAAATCCCAAGTATCAGATAACCAATGAGCAGACCAAGAAGGATTGCCCCGTCAATTTGATCAATATGTCCGTCCATGCAGAACAGGCCAAATAGAACACAGGCTGCAAGCATGAAGGGCATATCAAATCTGATAATCTGCCTGTGGATATGAATGGTTTTAAAAACCGCACTCAGACCAAGGACAAGCCCGATATTAATAACATTGCTGCCAAGTATGTTACCCACAGAAATCCCCTGGGACTCATTGAAAGCAGCAACCAGACTTACCAGCAGTTCAGGAGCGGAAGTGGCAAAGGAAACAATGGTAAGACCCACAATTACAGGTTTTACAGAAAGAAGCAAAGCGGTTGAAGAAGCGCCTTTTACAAGAAACTCAGAGCCGTAATAGAGGAGAACAAGTCCAATAATTAAAAAAAAAGATTCAATAAGCAAGTTTTTTTCCCTTTTGCGGCTGCCTGAGGCTGAAATGTTTCATTCTTTACACTGCCTTGGTGGGCATAGCCGTTGTTTTGTGTTAATAAGGTCTGAATATACCAGATTTCATTTCAAAATTCATCTCCTTTCCCTTGCTTTCATTTATAAAATAGTATAATTTAATCATTTATTAAAAGAAGAATGAAACGCAGCCAACAGCAATGCTTTGACAAACGTTTTTTACAACGTCTATGCCTTGAAAGGCACAACAAAGCATGAAAGCTTTTAGCTGAGTACTGATGGCTGACGGCTGATGGCTTTCATATAAAAAAACAGATCATACCAGATGGAAAAAATATGAAAAAAACAATTATAAGAGGAACGGGCAGGGCTTTTCCTTCCCGGCTTGTGACCAACGAGGATCTGACTAAAATAATGGATACCTCAGATGAGTGGATACAGCAGAGAACCGGTATAAAACAGCGTTACTGGGTCCCTGAAGGACAGGAGCTCGGGGCTTCTGATCTGGGTCTTGATGCCTCCCAGGCAGCATTGACGAAGGCGGGCTGGAAAGCTGAGGATCTTGATTTTATTATTTTTGCCACCTTAAGCCCTGATATCTTTTTCCCAGGTTCAGGCTGCCTGCTCCAGCATAAGCTGGGTCTTAAATCCACGCCGGCCCTGGATGTCCGCCAGCAGTGCACAGGCTTTCTCTATTCCCTTGCAACGGCAGATGCCTATATAAAAAGCGGTCTGGCTGAAAAAATTCTTATTGTAGGTGCGGAGATTCACAGTACAGGCCTTGACAAATCAACAAGGGGCAGGGATGTTGCTGTTATATTTGGAGACGGGGCAGGGGCAGTGTGCGTTGAAGGCGTTGAAACCAGTGAAAACGTAGGGGTTCTTGCTGTAAGCCTTCATGCAGACGGATCAGGAGCAGACTCGTTAATGACTGAACTTCCCGCATCAAGGCTTCCTGAACGTTTTCCTAAAGATCTGGATAATAACAGCCCGAGACACTATCCGGTTATGGATGGTCAGCGGGTGTTTAAAAATGCTGTCAGAAAACTGCCCCAGGTCACAAAGGAAACCCTTGAGAAAGCAGGTCTTTCCGTAGAAGATCTTGATATGGTTTTCCCCCATCAGGCAAATCTGCGGATCAACCAGGCCTTTCAGCAGTTTATTAAAATCGACGAATCAAAGATGTTCAACAATATCCAGAAATACGGAAATACCACTGCTGCAAGCATCCCCATTGCCCTGGACGAGGCCCTGGAACAAAATCTTGTGGGAAAAAAGGACGATACCGTTCTTATGGTGGGATTTGGAGCTGGATTGACCTGGGCAGGGGTTTTATACCGGTTCATGTAACGGCCGATTCATCGCAATAGACCACGGCATAATAATACCAGCCCTTAGGCCAGGTTCTGCTGTTTCATATAACCCTCGCTGGGGGCGGCGCTCGGCCCTTCCATAAAAACTTGATAACCGAGTTTTAGCTTTTAGCTGAGTACTGATGGCTGAAGGCTGATGGCTTTCATATAAAAAAAGGGGAGTGGAGGGTGAAGATCAATTCAAATCTGGAAATTCTCTTGAAACGGGGGGTGACAATGCCATTGCCCGGTTCTGTTTTGATTGGTGATGAAGTTGATCCCGAGCGGATTTCCAATACCAATGTAACCCTGTATCCTGGAACAAAGATATCTGGAAAAAACACCCTGATCATGTCTGATGTCAGCCTTGGACGGGAGTCACCGGTTACTGTGGACAATTGCCTGATGGGTCCTGGAACTGAATTAAAGGGCGGGTTTTTTCAGGGGGCTGTTTTTGCCGGCAGCAACAGATTCGGGTCCGGCGCCCATGTCAGAGAAGGAACCATTCTGGAGGAATATGCCTCGGCAGCCCATACCGTTGGATTAAAGCAGACTCTTTTGTTTCCCTTTGTCACCCTTGGCAGTCTGATTAATTTCTGTGATTGTTTTATGGCAGGCGGGACAGGTCACAAGGATCACAGTGAGGTGGGCAGTTCTTTTATTCATTTCAATTATACCCCGAATCAGGACAAAGCCACCCCGTCCATGTTCGGAAACGTGCACCATGGGGTGATGCTCAATTGCCGGCCAGTATTTCTGGGGGGGCAGGGCGGGGTTGTGGGGCCTTGCCGCCTGGCCTTTGGTTCCGTTACAGCAGCGGGCACCATCTGCAGAAAGGATGAGTTAAGGCCTGACAGAATTATTCTCGGCGGTGCGTTAAAGGACGGCTCCATTCCCAGAAGGCCCCATGTCTATACCAGTGTAAAACGGGTTTATTTTAATAACTGCCGGTATATAGCTGCCATGATTGCCCTGTTGAACTGGTACAGGAACATCCGGGAGTTTTTTGTGGACACGGATAACACTCTGGAAAAAGCCCTGAACCAGGGGATGATGGATACCCTTGACAAAAGTATTGATGAGCGTATTAAACGCCTTGAGGAATTCTGCAGAAAACTTGAAATATCAAAACACAGGCTTCTCTCCAAATCCTGCGGAAAACAGAGTGAACTTATCATTTTCCATGATTTGATTATAAAAAAGAGACCGGAATTGAAAAAGACATTGGTAAATGAAAAAAAAGCAAATTATTTCAGTGAAATTCCAGAAGATTTTTTAAACGCCCTTAAAAGGGGTATCTTCCATCACGGAAAAAAATATATTCCTGTTATCAAGCGTCTCGATGCAGATGCAGCTGCTTCAGGCAGCGTCTGGCTTGAAAATATTGAAAACAAGGTGATGAAGGCGTGTGATCTTGAGTCATGTTTTTCAGATCAGCACTAGGGGATTTTTAAAAAAGGCTAGAATTAAAGGTTGAATTAAATGACAAAAAAATTATTTGGAACAGACGGTATCCGGGGGGGTGCCAATGTTTATCCCATGACAGCTGAGACAGCCTTGAAGATCGGAGCGGCGGCGGCTTTGTCTGTTAAAGAAAAGGGGTTTGATTCAATTGTGCTGGGAAAGGACACCCGCATGTCAGGGGATATGCTGGAGGCTGCCCTTTCTGCCGGGATTACAGGCAGGGGGGTAAATGTGCTTCAGGCCGGTGTAATCCCGACACCGGGGATTGCATTCCTTGCCTCATCCATTGACCACGTTGGCGCCGGCATGGTTATCTCAGCTTCCCACAATCCTTATCAGGATAACGGCATAAAGATATTTAAAGGAGATGGCAGCAAACTCCTTGATTCAGAAGAGGATGCCATTGAAAAAAAGATTTTTACCATCAATGAAGAAAATTTACCCCGGGAAACCGGCAGGGTTGAGCCCCTTTCCCGGTCACTGGATTTTTATGCTGATTTTTTAAAAAATTCCTATGCTCCTTCCGGGAATCAAAAAAAATTCAAAATCGTTGTTGACTGTTCCAACGGGGCTGCATTCAAGGTGGCTCCCAAAGTTTTTTCTTCTCCTTATTTTGATCCCCTGTTTATCGGAAATACCCCTGACGGTAAAAATATAAATTTGAACTGCGGGTCGGAACATACAGAAAAATTATCTGAAAATGTAGTTGCAGGCAGGGCAGACATAGGGCTGGCCTTTGATGGCGATGCTGACCGGCTCATTGCTGTGGATGAAACCGGAAAACGCATCACCGGGGACACCATCCTTGCCGTATGCGCCAAACATGCCAGGGATTCAGGACGGCTTGAGCCAAACAGGATCGTTGCCACGGTGATGAGCAATATCGGTTTTTTAAAAGCAGTTGAAGACCTTGGCATTGAATGTTTTATAACGGATGTGGGTGACAGAAATGTGCTCAGGAAAATGGCCCAAACCCAGGCCGTTATGGGAGGCGAGGATTCAGGCCATATGATCTTTTCCCGGTATCATACCACGGGCGACGGCATCCTCACTGCACTGCAGCTGATTTCTGTGATGGCGGAAACCGGACAGAAATTGTCTGAGCTTGCCGGTATAATGAAAGTTTACCCCCAGGTGCTGATGAATGTGGCAGTAAACAGTTCAAAGCCGGATTTCATGGCAATACCGCCCATTGCCGATGCCATAAAATATGTCAGGGAACAGCTGGACAGCAGCGGCAGGGTCCTGGTGAGATATTCCGGCACCCAGCCTTTTCTGCGCGTCATGGTTGAGGGACCGGATGAGGAAGATACACAAAAATACTGCCGGTTCATCTGTGAAAAAATAAGACAGTCTGCCTGGAAGGACGGATAAAACAAAAGGAATGCGTTTAATCATGGAACAAGAAAATATCACAATTGCGGTGATTGGTCTCGGATATGTGGGGCTGCCCCTGGCCGTTCATTTTGGCGCAAAATTTAAAACCATTGGTCTGGATTTAAAGGAAAGTATTGTTGAAAACTGCAGAAAATTTGAGGATCCCACAGGAGAAGTGTCCAGAAAAGAGTTTGAAGCGGCTGTTCATTTTACCCCGACCAGTGATCCGTTGACCCTTTCCCGGGCTGATTTCATTATCGTGGCCGTTCCTACCCCCATTGACCACGCCCGCCGCCCCAATCTCGGCCCTGTTGAAAGCGCCTCTGTAACTGCCGGCAGATACATGAAAAAAGATGCGGTTGTTATATTTGAATCCACTGTTTATCCCGGGGTGACTGAAGATATCTGCGTCCCCCTTCTGGAGGCCGCCGCCCGCGGGACCATCGCACCATGGATCGCCGCCTCGGGGGCGGCGGTGAAGATCGGGTGATACATCGAGAAATCAGGCCAGCCGCTGGCCTCCCAGTCGATCGCCGCGGCAAGGGCCTCCGCGTCGCCGCGCAGATCCGGTGTCACGCGCGCGGCCTGATTCTCGGTCAGCATCTCGAAGACGATCGCCGCCGGCTGCAGTTTTTCAACCTGTGTGGCCTGTTCGGCATGGTGGGCGGGGTTGTCATGGATTTCACCCAGGACCCAAACGTCTTGCGCCGCCCCGGGAAGGGCGGCG
>JAWOEJ010000357.1:0-7141 GCA_046482845.1 Desulfobacteraceae bacterium
CGCCTGCAGCGGTTTTCCCTGTTTCCCCGAGCAGTTCCAGCCATTCCCCCCGGCCGCATCCCAGGTCCAGGACCGGGGCGGTGCCGGTGCCGGCCCCTGCCTGTTCGATCCAGGGCAGATAGATCTTCTGCCGCTCCTTGATATCCTTCCTGGACCCCCGGAACCGGTCCTCAAAGGCGGCATACACCGCATCCAGCAGGTGATCCTCCTCAGACACCATGGCCTGCATCTGCTGCCGGGACAGCGGCCCGGGCAGCCTGTCCCCGACCTGTTCCAGCAGCCGGGCCACACGGCCCTGCTGGTCGAGAAGGGAGCGCTTCATGTCGTCAATTCCGGCGTGTTTCAATGCATCCGCTGTCTGCTGCTGCATGTCTGTCACCTGATCGACCCGGCCGGACAAGCCTTCCCACACCGGCGCAAATGCCTGCCTGCTGAGGGTATCGGCCGCAGCCGCCTCCAGCCGGGCAGCCCATTCATCCATGCGGCGGTGCAGCGCGTTTTCCTCCCGGACCGCCCGGGTTTCCATCTGCTCCATCCGCCTCACAAGGCAGGGCAGTTTTGCCCAGGCAGCGATCCAGCGGACCAGGTACCCGAGCACGGGGATTTTGCCCGGCAGGGCAACCATAAGCCGTGGCAGCAGCCCCTTTACCGCCACGGCCCGGGCCCGGCCCTCGGGCGAGAACCGCAGCCGGCCGATAAGTTCCACCCTGTCCAGATCTCCTTTGCGCAGCCTGTCAAGGAAATGCTCACTGCCGGCCCCGTCCGGATACCGCTGGAGAATGGCCTGGTAGGCAGCGGATACAAACGCCCGGTCGTGGTACTGCAGAAGATCGTTGATGTGCAGGGTACGATCGTTTTCCGGGCCGTATTCCGGGCCGTATTCGGGCTGGTCCCGGCGGGGAAGCCTCAGGGAAATGCCGGCCAGGCTGCTGCCGGGTGCCCCGGACCGGGGCGCGGTTTCTGCGGCTTTGCGCCGTTCCGCTTCCTGCCGGACACGTTCCAGAATCTCCCGGGCCGTTATCGGTGCGGTCTGCTGCTCCATTGCTTATATCCTTAAGATAGGGGGTTTACGGGCCGGACACGGTGATGACCGGTGCGATCCATGCACAGCCCACAAAGGGCTGCTTGTCCACATTGATCACATGAAACACCAGTGCCAGGTCCCGCCATTCATAATTGGTGCTCAAATGGGTTTCCCGGTCCGTGAGGGCCGTGACAATGGAGTAGTTGCCCACCCCCAAAAGGACCGGAAACGAGATACAAAACAGATATTCAGTTCCTTTGGCCGGTTTTTCAATGACCTGCCCGGTGTACCAGGTGTTGGTGCCGAACATGAACTGCCCCAGGCGGTCCTTGATGCCGTACCCCAGCACCAGGGTGTCCAGGTCATCGTTGACCCGGATCTTTATGTGCAGGGCCGCCTGCTCTCCCACCCCCACATATTCGGCAGGTTCGCCCCTGCTGTTGAAAAGGGTGATCCGGGTCACCACTGCCTGGCCGGTGCCGGACACGGTCTGTTTTCTGCCGTCGGCCATTTCCGTTACCGACACCCGGGTGTTTTCTTTTTTCGCGATCAGGGCATTGTAAAAGTCGGTGACCTCTTCCGGGTTGCCATCCTTTAACACCATGCCGTTGTCCAGGAGGATGGCCCGGTCGCACAGAGACTGCACCGCAGACTTGTCATGGGACACGAACAGGATGGTGGTGCCCTCTGCCCGGAATTGCCGGATTCGGTCAAAGCTTTTGTGCTGAAAATACGCATCCCCCACAGACAATGCTTCATCCACGATCAAAATGGCCGGGCGGCTGGCCGTGGCCAGGGCAAATGCCAGCCGGACCTGCATGCCGCTGGAATAGGTGCGCACCGGCTGGTCGAAATAGTCACCGATTTCCGCAAAATCGGCAATTTCCGGGATCATGTCCCCTATCTCTTTTGTCCTGAATCCATGGACCTGGCCGGACATGTAGCAGTTCTGCCGCCCGGTGAATTCCGGGTGAAACCCCATGCCCAGCTCCAGCAGGGCGGACACGGGCCCGTTGACCTTCACATCCCCTGAAGAGGGCCGGGTGGTGCCGGTGATGATTTTCAACAGCGTGCTTTTGCCGGCCCCGTTTACCCCGGTGATCCCCACGGACTGGCCTTTGGCCACATCAAAAGAGATATCCTGCAGTACCGTGACCGGATCATGGTGGCTTCCCAGTCCCAGCCATTCGGCAATGCGGCCGTATTTGCGGTGATACCGCTTGTATGTTTTGCTGATGTGCCGTACCTGAATCATGGGAAAGCTTATAAGACATAGCGGCCCTGAAGTCAACTTTAGAAAAAATGGGGACAGACCAAATTAATTGGGGACAGACCACGTTTTTTTACAGGAATTAATCGGGGAAAAAATGGGGAAAAAATGGGGACAGACCACGTTTTTTTTCAGCTGAGTTCTGGATGAACCCCCACAGGCGTACGATCTGAAAATAACCAGAGAGGAGAGATGGCAGGAGATTGAAATGTCTGTCAGGCTGTTATGTGTAAATGCATAGCGCATAGATATTGTTCTCAGTTTTTTTGGGGCTCCTGGTTAAAAATGGTCAGAGCAATCAATCCGATAGCGATTTTTCTGGTGTCGGTATTTATCCCCTGTTCCAGCGGAGAAGAAGCGTCCGGCAGGAAAAAATCAATTTCAATAAAACCTTTTCGGAGAGCTTTAACAGCAATTTCCTCTGGAATCAAAACCGCAATTGTTCTTGGGATTGCAGTGTCCAGCAATACAGTTTTAAGCACTTCTTCCCCGGACTGAATTGTCAAATTTTGCACCAAGTCATTCGGTACAAACGGCAACAGTTCAAAATTGATTTTCTCTATCCTGTCATTGGCCGGCAATTGGATCCGGGCATAATTACCTTCAGACCATACACCCCATTCTTCAAGATGTGACCAACCCTTAATTAAAAACCGGGTGATGTTGCCGGATGAGCGAACATCCAGTCTTTCAGCAGGAGTAATCATGGGGAGCAAATCACGAAAAGCACTGTTGTCAATGCAGTCAGAATTGTTTCTGCTTTTCAGGTCTTGAATATAAAGCGCCCAATAATTTTCTATGTCAAAACCTGGATGAAAACTGATCCTTCCATATGGATCAATAATATGCTTATATTTAAATCCGGGCAGTTCTTCTTCTGCAGCACAATTTGATATAACTCTCGCCCGATCCCAGCCGGCAACATACTTTTTCATATCTTTTTCAATGCGCAAATTGTTGATATGGGTGAATACGGAAAAAACCGATATTATCAGCGCCAAAAAAATCACTGTTTTCTTTTTAAAAAGCAAAAAACCCCGGGTTAGAACGTAAAGAAGCACCCCGGAAGCGAAAACGGCAAATCCGAAATAAGACAGGCGGCTGTCCAGGAAGAGGCATGCGTTTACATTCACACACCAGCTTTGATATTTTTGCGTTAAGGCCACAGGGATGGTTACTATAAACGAGAAAAAAAGCCCGTAAAAAATCAGCGGTACTGAAGCGTTCTTCAACATGGGCAGGTTTGTATTGTTTACAATTTGGGTCAGTACCCTGATGGCAAGAAAACAGGTACCGGAAAAAACCAGAAAAGACAAAACCATTTCCCCATTTCCCAGGGTGAAAAAAAACGCGGCAATTTCTTTTGAATACCTGAAAAAAGAAGAAAATGAGGTGCCCCCATAGATGTGGCCGAATAGTGTTTTAACAACTTGAAAAACCTGTACATCGTTTGATATTTTGTTTCCTGGATAATATGATGGATAGATCAGACCAAAACCAATGTAGATTATAAAAAAGAGCAGAATAAGGCATAAATCATTTCTTATCTCTCTTTTTAAAATCAGGTTTTTTATTTTTTTGTATAATGCATTGTTTGTTTTAAAAACAGATTTGCTGTTTATTGAGGCTTCTGTCAATATAAGTGCAAACCCGACAAGAAATCCATATTCGCTAAAGGACATTCCTGAAAAGCATAAACACAAATATAAAAATTCTTTCATTTTAGAAAGTGCGCTATGATTTGCCCCATCACTTGATCTGATATCCACCAATTTTATTCTTGATATCAGAATCAGGAAAAGAGGCAGGGAAATACGGAAAGGATATGCGTTGGGTGCCAGATGAAAGTAGTCCAGCGGATGAAATGAAAGCAGAATCAATATAACAAGGTATGTAATTTTTACCTTTAACAATCGCTCAACATACATGCCTGCCAAAAGAAAATTGGAAAAATACAGCCCCGTATAAAAAGTCCGAAAATAAATATTGTCTGCATAATAGGAACCAGCCAGCGTAAATGGCAAATCTACAAAGTGGACTATTCTCCCCTGACCAATTGCTGTTTCTTTAATAAAGTTCCACGATGCCTCCCACCCCTGCATCATAACTTTATGGAAAAGCACATCATCAGCGGTCAAACGATACCCTGTCAAAAACAATAGAACCTGGATTACTGTCAAAGCGCCTATTATTCCAGGAGTAATTACATTATTTATGGTCTTTGAAGAGTTATTCTTTTTGAATATTGCCGGTGGAAGCATTCTGGAATCCCCATAAGCGGATGATAATAAAAGTGATCAAAGGAACTACTGCAGCAGAAATAAAGGCAGCGCCAACGTCAGGAAGCCATTTTTGGCTGATAATTGCAGACAGCACCACTGTATTTACTGAAAAAGCAGCTGTTGAAATCAAGAGGAGCCGACGTATTGCCCTCCAGAGATTGCCTGGAGACTGAAACGTCCAGAGATAATTGCCTGCAAATGTCACTGCAAAGGCCGCACAAAATGCAATGGTATTTGCCAGCAGCGTATGCATCGGCGTCAGTAACACCAGGGCTGAAACGGTCAGCATATGAACAACCGTTGCTGCAATTCCTACCAGGCCGTAGCGGGTTACGACTACCGCCTCTTGCTTGATCCTCTTTTTAACGGTCCGAAGGTATGCCGAACCATAAGGCCCCTTTGTCATTTCACCTCAGCCAGACAGAACACCGTAAGACCAGCCAGACGGTTATATTTCAGCAAATTGAGTTCCATATGAGACAAACCGGCAAGCAGTTCATTTACAATAAGGCAGTGCTGTTTCAGCTGTGATTGAGGCTGCTGTTTATGCTGCTGTTTATGCCCGTTGAAGAAATTTTCCGACATCCGCAGGAAAGCCGCAATGGGAAACACTGCACCAAAATAATACACACTGCTCTTGACAGTTAAACCGGCACATTCAACTACATTTTCAACTTGTGTTAATGTATACCGCCGTTTGTGCGCTAAATAAACATCATGTCCACTCCAAAGAAATCCAAAAGCCGGAACCGATATGAGAAAAAGCGTTCCTTTGGAAACCTTTTCTGCATAACCCTGCAGCAGGCCAATATCATCGTCAACATGCTCCAAAACATCCATTAAAAGAACTATGTCAGCATCTGATGTATCATCTGACGCAACATCTGACATATCATCTGACGTATCAATTGACCGCCGGTAATGTATCGGTTTGCCGGCCGCAGTGTCATCAAACTCCGCATCATAACTGATGTCCACACAAAGCGCTGTTTTTGCATTTGTAACAGACAGAAGATATTTGGAAAAAAAACCGGAGCCGGCTCCCACATCCAGAATGTTTTGAATTGCAGCATCTCCCAGAAGCCTTTTCAGGGCTTTGGCTTTTGAGCGGTAATACCAATGATTTCCTATGTTTTCACCAAGAATATCTGTTTCTTTAAGATCCATGCTTGTCCTCTGATTCAAATACGCGCCGAACCAGGTAGGTAGGACGGCGTTTTGATTCGATGTATACCCTTCCAAGATATTCTCCAATTACGCCGATACCGATAAGCTGCAATCCGCCAAGAAATGTCACAGCCACCATAAGTGATGCATAGCCCGGAACATCCACCCCGTGCATTAATACTTTTAATGCAATAAATACGGCAAAAACAAAAGAAACAAGTGATACGGTAAACCCCAGATACGCCCAAATCCGAAGCGGTGCCGTTGAAAAGCTGGTAATTCCCTCCAATGCAAAATTCCATAATTTCCAGCCATTGAATTTGGTTGTGCCGGCAGCTCTATTGGGTCTGACGTAATCAACATAAGTTGTGCGAAAGCCAACCCAGGTAAAGAGACCCTTCATGAACCGGCGTGACTCAGGAAGCTGCTTTATGGCCTCTACAATGGAGCGGTCCATCAAACGAAAATCCCCAACATTCTTCGGCAGCCTTGGATGTGCCATTATGTTATGTATGCGATAGAACCAATTGGCTGACACACGTTTAAGCAATGAGTCCGTATCACGGTTGATACGTCTTCCAAGCACGACCTCGTAGCCCTCCCGCCATTTATTGATCATTTCCAAAATCAGCTCAGGCGGATCCTGCAGGTCAACATCTATCGGAACCACAACATTTCCCGCAGCTGCATCCAATCCAGCTGTCAGGGCAGCTTCCTTTCCAAAGTTGCGGCTCAAATCGACAATTTTTAGATTTTGGCACCTTTGTTGTAATTGCAAAAGAACATCCAGCGTGTTATCGCTGCTTCCGTCATTTACAAAAACAAATTCAATTTCAGTATTCGGTTCAGCAGTAAAGACTTCTATCACTTTGTCGACAAACAACCCAACAGCCTCGGCTTCGTTGAACACCGGAACAACCAGCGACAGAACAAACCCGGTCTCCATATTTTTATTTTGTTTCAATCCCGACTCCATTTGATGTCTTTGCTTTTTTTGAAAGTCTGTCATCATCATCGGAAATGACTTTATCATATCCAGGTTTTTGTGCAATTCATTTTAAAAAAAGGAAAAAAATGGCGCAAAAAATGGGGACAGACCAGGTTTTTTCCGGTTGACATCGGACGGTCGGGTCTGGTATGGCAAAAAGAGTTTCAATTCCAAACCGTATCAAGGGGTGGTCCCGGCTGAGAAAAATCGTGCCTGCTGCTTCAGCCGGCCAACCTGAACGCGCTGAACACCTTCCGGGACTATACCGCGTTTTTGAGGCCCCTGCCATGATACCTTCAGCCGCAGCTATTTCTGGCTGGATTCGGCAGGCTGGATTCGGCAAGGGTTTTCAGGCATATCGGAACAATTGACATCCAACGGGAAATAAACGTGGTCTGTCCCCGTTTTTT
>JAWOEJ010000373.1:0-5203 GCA_046482845.1 Desulfobacteraceae bacterium
GGGTATCTGATGTCATGACCCCCATTACTGTTGTCCATGCCATTTCAGAAGACACGAGAATATCAGATGCAATAGAAAAAATTACCCAAAAGCCGTTCTCAAGAATACCTGTGTTCAAAACAGATATTGACAATATCACCGGTTTTGTTTTAAGAGACGATATTTTATTGAAAAAAGCCCGGGACCAGAACAGCGCTTTTTTAAAATCCTTTAAACGCGACATCCTCATCATTCCAGGAACAGTTCTGGTCTCAAGTCTGCTGGAACGTTTCCTCAAGCACAGGCAGCATATTGCCATGGTGGTTGATGAACACGGCAGGATGAGAGGACTGGTCACCCTTGAAGATCTGATTGAAACCTTAATCGGCGTGGAAATCATGGACGAAATCGACAAGGTTGAAGATATGCGTGCCTTTGCCCGGAATTTGTGGATGGAACGTGCCAAAGCACTGGGCATAAACGAACAAACCTGATTTTATTGGATCATGATGCTGCAAATGGTTTTAAAAACCCGGAAAAAACAGCTTATCAAAAAAGCAACCCTGCCTGAATTTTATCAAATGCCACTGTTCTTACTCGATTATCAAGTTTTTATGGAAGGGTCGAGCGGCGGTATTCAAAAAACTTGATGATCGAGTCTTACAACTTCAGATAAAGGTTTGAATTAAAAATTTAATCATCGAAATATACTTTTGTTGACAAAAATGGTTTCCTAAAATATAAAATGGATAATATCAGCAAAGGTTAAAGGACTATGATTGTCAAACAATTAGATAAAGCGCTTCGTAACAATACCCTTGATTTCTTAGGTGTATCAAGGGATGTGGGTGGTTTTCAAATCAGTGTAGCCAAACTGGCCTGCATTTTACTGATTCTGGAGCGCGAAGATGCCCTTACTGCCAGGGCAAACTATCCTGTTAAAAGATTTACCAGTGAGACACTTTTGGATGAACTACTGGATACGGGGCTAAAGGTTGACCAGGAGTACGGAAAGATACTGTCTAAAATAGAGGCGGAAAAATTTGTTTCAGTGGATGAGCATGATCAATATTATTCTAAAAAAATGTCCAACATGCTTACCTATATTTTTGATCTTGTCTATCCCACCATGAAGGGACTGCTGCTGATCGCCTATTTCAACCAAACCATTGAAGAGGTGTCCTCCAACAGAAAAACACTCCAGGATGCAGTGGACCAGGTAGACAAAACTTTAAAGCAGCAGGGAGTGCGCGTTGATCTTAAAGGGCTATTTATTGGAAAAGAATTTGAAATAAATAAACTGGTCACTGAAAATCCCCCGGTTACCCATGACCAGAGAGAAGCTTTTACATCAATTTTCTACACAAGGGCTGTTCAGAGAAACAAAACGCTTCAGCATATTGATACACAGATGAAGGAACTTGGTGATTTACCGGCTTTACCTTTAAACAACAAAATCCTGAAAAAAAACATAAACACCTGTTACACTGCCTTATCCGATCTCACCCAGGTGATTTTAGATGATGTGGGGATGACGATTAACTTCTTAAAAAATGTTAACGATAGAAAATCCCATAGATCCCTCAGCACTGTATCCCATGGCGTCATTTTTCTTGGACATGAAAGAGTCAAGGGGATTGTGAACGGGTTTAAATCCATGGAGGATCTTCTCGAGGGAGACCAGAAACGTGAGTTAAAGTATGCGTATTTGAGTTCCTACATGGGAAAAGTCATCACCAAACATTTTGCCCAAAAATATAAAAATCAAGATATCGAGGAGATTATGATATGTTCCATGATTCACAATATGGGGCAGCTCATTGTTCTCTATTACTACCCGGAAGCCTACTTTAAAATTAAAAAACTCATTGAACAAAAAAAATACAGCAAAAGAAAGGCAAGTCGTAAAATTCTTGGGACCACCTATGATAATATCGGTATTCATTTTGCAAGAAAATGGCAGTTTCCTTTTTTAACCATTGAGAGTCTTCGGGTTTGTTATTTTAACTATTTGGGAGAAAGCAAAGAAAATCTGATGATCAACCTTCCTTTCTGTTCCAGCGAATTGTGTGCGTTTTCTGGAGGAGTGCTTGACGATCTGCATAAAATAAGGCTGAGGGAACTCATAAATTGTTTGAATATGTTTTCCAGGGATATATTTCAGCTTTTGAGCAAATCATGGAACGATGTTGTCGATTTTTCAGAAAAACACCAAATACCGTTGAACAAAAAAATAATCGGCAAAATTTCAGCCACAGGATAGCCTGAAAAAATCTTATTTCTTTTCAAATTTTTTAAAAAACAACCCCTGCTTCATTCAAAAGTGTTCCACGGCAGCTGTGTAATCAGAATCAATATATGCCCTCAAGGAATTGGGAGTTAAGGTACGAGATGCGTTGAGCGGTGCCGCACAGGCATAAATTAGCAACGTTCAAGCAGATTCTCTTTTAATCACGCCTCACCCTTAAGAAACTTGCAAACCTGGGAATCCCATTTCTGGTGAAACCATAGTATTTGAATGTAACGACGGTCCCGGAGGCAGGTGGATTTCTGCGCATGGCATCTGTAAACCCGGTACCGAGTTTAAACCGGAGCCCGCTGGCAAGCTCCAGGGTCAGAGATCCCATGGCACCGGTGTATTTGCCTTTACCCGGGTTGATGGCAATAACGGTTCCTTCCATGTCACTGGCCTTTTTTACCTTGAGTACATGGGCGCTCCGACCGGTATGGTACGGCAGGGCAGGATCTTTTACAATAACACCTTCCCCGCCTTTTGATGCCACTTCCTTGAAAAACCGGTCAAGGTCTGACCTGTGGCTGATCTGCTTCTGGGCAATGACCCTGACACCTGGATTGGGATGGGCGGCAAACCACTGCTTTGCCTTTTGAAGCCGGGAGAAAAACCCTCCTTTCTGATGGGGCACTTCAAATATATTGTAGGTAATCTTTTTCCAATCCTCCCCGGGTACGGCATCCAGCACCACTGACTGGATAAACTCATACGCTCCTCTGCTGCTCCACAACTCACCGTCCAGTTCAAAGGGGGGAAAGTTTTCCAGGAACCACGGCGGCGGATTCAAAGGCAGCCCCCTGCGGGTCAGAAGCCGGGTACCGGTCCAGTATCCCCGGATGCCGTCAAGCTTCTCGCTCATAACCCATCCCTGGACATCTTCCTTGCCGGTGTAAACCAAAGCCTTTTGTAATGCAGGACTTCCTGCATGGGCACAACAACACAGCACCGGCGCACCTGTTACCAGCATAAGGCCGATAAGACCGGCTGCAAAAGGCAGTTTCTTTGCTGTTGCCCTGGCCGCAAGGATGATTATTACAATACTGATCAGGGTGCTGATAAAAATCTGCATATTTTCACTGCCTGTTTCAACAAATGATTCCGTGGAACCAGAAAGTCATTAATACCTGTCCATGCATCTGAACCATTCCATTCGAAAAATTGATTCAGCTGCACCAGGAAGTCATTAATACGCTACAAAACCTGGGGAAGATCTTCGCCATATTCTTCAAGACAATTCACGAGCCTGATCCATCCATCACGATAAATTTCATTATGAATTTCATAGGTTTCAAAAGGATCAAGAATCAGTTCAGAAATAACTTTCCTTTTAAATTTTACCTTTCTCCTAAAGTGGACCAAATGTCAAGACTGAAATTAACTTTTCCTAAGTTATATTTTTTTCTTAAACCAAGCCTTTTTTCCATGTTAATACTGTAGTTCAAGTCATATGAACGGCGCCATAATAATATCAAAACCAGTTTTTGCTTGACATTTTTTTACAGATTTTAAATAACCCCCATGATGCCATGCCATGAATCACAACAACCCATGAAACTTGAATTTTGCCGTGTCTTGTTTTTTGTATCTTGTTGCAGGTTTCTTATAAACCCACATGTCCTGGCGGACGCAACGAAGCATGAAAGCTGTTAGCCTTTAGCTGTTAGCTGAGTACTGACGGCTGACGGCTTTCATATAAAACATCCAAGTTCTGACAGCTGCAGCAATAAAAAGAACAACAAGGATAAAGGAAATAATAATGAACATGTTTTTCAACAGCCTTCCGGCCGGAGCCCTGACCCTTCCCCGGCTGAAGCGAAACCCGGGTGATTTGCCTGGAAAATACGCATGGAGAATTATCTGCCTGTTCACACTTATGGTGCTGGGATGCATGACCCTCCCTGTTCAGGCAGACGGATTTGAGGTTCAGGACAGCCTGGGACGTTTTATTGAACTATCTCAACCGCCCGGGAAAATTGTCAGCCTGGTGCCGTCCGCCTCTGAAATCCTGGTGGAAATCGGAGCCGGTAAAAAGCTTGCCGGAGTGACATCCCACGATGCTGCCCTGAAAGGATCGGCAGAAAGAAAAATTCTCGGAGGCTTTTTCAATCCTTCATTTCTTTATATCAAAAAACTGGAGCCTGATTTTTTAATTGTTTCCCCCATTCATCAGCAAAGGGTTGAAGAGGCAATATCAAAGGACATTCCCATCTTTTATTATGATACCCGCAGGCTGGCCGATGCCTGGGAACTTATGGCCTGCCTTGGTAAAATCACAGGACATGAAGAAGCTGCAGAAAACCTGATTAAAACAAACAAAGACGGGCTGGCGCACATAACAGCCAAACTGAAAAAAGCAGATGTTAACCCTTTACGGGTGATCCGCCTCATGGGCCGGGACCGGGTAATGACACCGGGAAGGGACAGTTTCCAGAATGATATGATCCGGGCCGCTGGCGGGATTCCCCCGGATTTTACCCCACCGGGCAAGATCGTTGACGTCAGCCTTGCGCAGTGGCAGGCCTTTGACCCTGAAGTGATTTACGGCTGTCCCCCGGACCGGGTTGTAGCCCGGCGTTTTTTCTCCCAGCCCGGATGGAGGGATGTCAGTGCGGTAAAAAACCAGCAAATCTATTACCTGCCCTGTGATTTGACCTGCAGAGCATCGGCCGGAACCTCGGCTTTTGTATCAAAACTTGCATCCATGGTGTATACAGAGGCCTTTGCCGACATTAAAACTTTCATCTATCCCGTGTCTAAAATATCAGAGCAGCCCCTGTCAAAAGATCTGTCCCGGGACATGGACTACATAAAAAAAGCTTCCCTGGTGGGTTCATACATCTATGACTTTAAAAACAAAACCCTGGTCATTGACTTTAAATCCCCCATGACAGTGGTCTCCACCCTGGAAGGGCAGCAAGACAATATCACCGC
>JAWOEJ010000381.1:0-3058 GCA_046482845.1 Desulfobacteraceae bacterium
TTTTGAAATACGATCCGTGTTTGATCTGATACAGATGGATGGCTGCAATTTTTGTTATTTTAAAATACGCAACGATAAAGGCGAATGGCAAAAGCCCCAGGTCATAGAGTTCTTTGATACAGGTTCCAGGTATATGTTTGTGCTGGATGTCTTTTTTTCTGAAAGCAGTCTGAATTCCGTGGATCTGTTCACCCAGTTTCTTTTAATCACCCCTTTCCCCTGCAAGACCATCAGCATCAGACCTGATAATGCAGGCGGTTTTTTGAACTTGAAACGTCCACTCCAGGAGATCAATTTAAAACACTCCTTGCCTGACGGTTTTCACATGAAGCCAGATTTTGCCCAAAGCCGCGCACCAAAACAGAAAGCCCACCTGGAATCTTCCCACAGAAGTCTGCACTTTTTTGAAGCCAGAATCATCAAAGCCTTTGAAGACAGAATCGCTGGAAGAGAACTGGGAATAATTTACAAGAACGGAAGAGCGGAAACAATAACGGTCACCCTGCTGGACATAGATCTTGATGAACTGAAAACCAGCGGTGTTATTGATGCTTATCAAAAAAAGCATAACGAAAGCAAACACACGTTCTCTGAAAAAGGCATGACACGGTCATGGATACCCAGTGAGAAGTTCAATGATTTTATGTCTCAAGTCGAAACATTTTCATTTACCGCAGATCAGGTAAACGGTTTCATGAAATATGGTTTTGATAAAGTGAAAGCAACGGTGACCGCCCAGCGAAAAATCCGTTTTGATAAACAGGATTTTTATGTGGCCGAAGGCATTGAGCATTTCAGCAGTCACAAAAGCACAACCGTAAAAATCTCCAGGGTAAACGACAAACTGTTGATTTTTGAAGACAGGCCAGACGGAGTCTTTCTTGGAGAAGCCGTTGCTCAGAAAAGATATGAAGCCTGTGCTTTGCCGGAAAACTCAGCCATTCCCAAAAACGAAGTTGAACAGATTGCAGATTTTCTGGATAACAAGGGGTTCCTGGTTGATCCGGCCGCATTGGCCAGTGCCCGCAAAAAAGGGCTGACCCTGGATAAGGCCAAGGCAATATACCAAAGGAACCATAACAGATATGAAAGTTATGTCAAAACAGTCAATCATCCGGATGCAGTCATTGGAAAGGCTCTCTTCACCGCCTTTCTTGTGGATTATGACCGGCATCATCAAGACACCCATGTTGCACCCTACGCAACCTTTAAGGAGTGATAACCATGCTGACAAGAAAAGAGTTGTTCATTAATGACGACAGGCGTCGTTCCTACCTCAGCGCAGTCCATAGCCGCATTTATCGGGGAAAGGGCGTTTTGATCGAAGGCGACTACGGGGTGGGGAAAACTCGTTTTCTCAAACTCATTAAACCCAAAAAACGTCAGGTGATCCAAGTAGAATCCCTTTTTAACGTCCACGAGACCCTGGCATCTATCCTTAAAAAATTAAGCCATGATGTCAAGCCAACATACCGGCGGACCCCTGAGTACCTGGAGCGAGTCTGCAATCTGAAAAGCCATATCATTGTTATTGATGAGGCAAACGATCTGTCTCCCAGAATCTGGCCCTTCCTCAAAAGAATCATTGATGCCGAGGTCCCCGTGATCTTGGCCGGCCTGCCAAAAGTCAGGGCCTTTCTTGCCGCTGAACACCCCGATATCCTCAGTCGTTTGAAAGTCCTGCTTCTTTACCCCATTATAGTGGAAGATTTGATCCTTGAATACAAGAAAAAAATCAGCTCTGAAGCTATTGAGCAGATTTATATGGCTGTGAACGGGGACATGAGAAAATTTGAGGAAATATGTGTGGATTGCATGGACAGGGCAAAGGAGTTGAAATACACGTTTGTTGATCTGAATCTTGCCCTGGAATTCATCAATGATCTGCCAATAATTTTGTAAACCACAAGCAAGAAATAATGTAACGATTTATAAAAGCCTGTGTGGAGAAATAATGTAACAGCACTCGCCGGCATCAGTAAAAACCTCAAAACGCCTGTAATGCGGGGATTTGCTCATCAGAAAAGCGATCGCTGTACCTGAAAAAACGTTACATTATTTCTGAGCAAGGCGTTACATTAAAATACAACTTGGCACAATTATCAAAGGCCACATCGTCTGTCTTATCAGAGGGTGTGGCTTTTTTTATGAAAAACCGTCAAAAAATCAGAAAGATTTAAAGGGCGATTTAAAGCCAGAATCGAACAAACCAAGGTGATATGGCTCAAAATAGAGAAAATCAAAATAGCGTTACATTATTTCTAAACATTCTCAAAATGGCAACTTTTTTTAACGTGCTGTTTTTAAATAAAATACTCTTAAAAACAGTTGGTCGTTCGTTTATATCAACCGTTACAATATTTGCATCTTATCAGCTGGGCGGAAATTCTTTGTTTGATCTTTCCGGACAGCTGGACCAATATACCCATATGCGTATCGCGGAAAATCCCCATAAACTGAAATCCTTGAAAATTGCCACATCCAGCGGCTCTTTTGAATTGAATGAAAATACCAGCAACAAGGAAGTCACCCAGGAGGAGGCGGTCCGCATTCAGATCCGCCTGGCCTTTATCTTTTCCCATTCCGCATTGCGGGAAGGATGGGACAACCCCAATATTTTTACCCTCTGCACCCTGAAAGTCAGTGCCAGCGAGATTGCCAAAAAACAGGAGATCGGCCGGGGACTGCGCCTGCCCGTGGATATTCACGGAAAACGGATCAAAGATGAAACAATCAACGAATTGACCGTTATAGCCAATGACCATTATGATCATTTTGCCGAAACCCTGCAGAGCGATTTCAATGAGAGCATGGATTTCAACAAGGATGAGGTCACAGCACAAATTCTTGCCAACTCCCTGATACAGGCGGGAATCCCGGTAGAAAAAATTACGCCGGAACTGGTAAATGATTTCAAAAACGAACTGCACACCCACAAGATCATCAATGATAAAAACATCCTGACCAGGGTGGCAGAAAAAATTGAAACCATTGATTTTGCAAATGAAACCCTCAAAGAGCATGCCATACATATCAGGAACGCCTTTGTTGAACTGAT
>JAWOEJ010000048.1:0-11932 GCA_046482845.1 Desulfobacteraceae bacterium
CAGAAATCCCCGCCCCTGGAACCCGGGACCTGGAAACAAACATTGCTATGCCTGTACTGCTGCTGTTACCTGCGACGGTGCCTGTGCCCATGTGATCCTTGAAGGCGGTCATACAGGTCGCCACAGGGGCAGAAAACAACCTCCCGTCCGTCAATCTGTCCGCCCGGATACGCCTGAAATTTTTATAAAACCCGGCAGATGCCCTGTTAATAAAGACCTCATCAACACCCTGTCTGTTCAGGCCGCCGGGCTGACACCTGGTTCTTCAGCCCCCCGGGAATCTGTTCCGACAATTGATCCAAAATCTGTTCTCACTGCGCATCAACACTCTTTGTTTTCAGCCCGTCAAGCAGCTGTTCCCCCTGCGGATCAGAAACCAGATTTCCCAGCCGGTCCGGAAAATAAAGCCGCTCTTAAAAAAAACAATGAAACCACGTCCCCTGACGATTTGTCTTCCATTATCCGCCAATTCCATAGCACTGCCGTTGCCAATGCTGAGACTCACAGCGCATTTCTGGAATTTTCCCAAAAAAACACCACTGCCTTTGAAAAACAATTTAAAACACTGGTTCACCTGGGGAATCAGTGCACAGAAACCTCTTTTAATACAGACACACCTTCTAGTGCATATACGCCTCTCCCTGCAGAATCACCTTCCAGTGCAAACAGGCCTTCCTGTACCGACACCCCTTCATCCCGCAGAAAAGAGCCTCTGTTTACAAGAGAAATGTGTATGGAGTTTGCAACAGGAAAAGCCGCCAATGTGCTTGGCCAATCCTTTGAAATTGTAGATTCATACCCTGTCAGGGTCAGGCTTCCCAATGCCCCGCTCATGCTTGTGGACCGGATCATGAGTATTAAAGGAGAGATGCTGTCTTTAACATCAGGGGAAATTGTCACCCAGCATGATGTCACGCAAAGTGCCTGGTATCTTGACGGCGGCAAAGCACCGGTGTGCATTTCCATTGAAGCCGGCCAGGCTGACCTTTTTCTTTCCTCCTTTCTGGGGATTGACCATCGAGTAAAGGGAAAACGCAAATACCGGCTTCTGGATGCAAAGGTCACGTTTCACCGCACCCTGCCTGAACCTGACGAAACCATAGAGTATCACATCAAAATTGACCGATTTCTTAAACAGGGAGATGTCTATCTGTTCTTTTTTCACTACAGGGGATATATCAGCAACGCGCTTTTCATATCCATGAGGGACGGATGCGCCGGTTTTTTTACGGACAGGGAAGTCACTGCTTCAGGGGGGATCATACTTAAAAAAGAGGAGATGACATCTGCCCAGGCGGACATTTTTTCTGCTGAAAAAAACAAACCCGGACAAGAACCTGCCGGGGAATCCTATTCAGATGAAAAAATCGCTGCCCTGCGAAAGGGACGTCTTGATCTGTGTTTTGGACCAGAGTTTAAGGACGTCACCCTGGGTAAGGAACTACGACTGCCCGGCGGGAGAATGCACCTGATTGACAGGGTCCTTTCACTTGACTTGACCGGGGGAAGATATCATAAAGGGGCCATTACGGCGGAAGCAGATATCAGGCCTGATGCATGGTTTCTGACCTGCCATTTTATCGATGACATGGTCATGCCCGGGACATTGATGTATGAATGCTGCGCCCATGCTTTGAGGATTTTCACCCAGCGGCTGGGTTGGGTGTTTCAGGATGATCGGGTGCATTATGATATTATTCCGGGCCTGGAAAGTGACCTGAAATGCAGGGGACCGGTTACCCCCAAGACCCGGAAGGCCCGGTATTATATTGAAATAAAAGACATCAAATACACCCCTGAGCCCTGTATTACAGCAGATGCCCACATGTTTTCAGACGATCTGAGAATTGTGCTTTACAAAAATATGGGAATGAAAATATCAGGCATTCCTTCAGAGGAGATGAAAGATTTCAGAGATAACCATTTCGGAGACAGACAATGAAATATTCAAATGTATATATCAGCCAGATCAGCTACGAACTTGCCCCCCATGTGGTGACTTCTGAAGAAATTGAAGATGCACTCAAGCCGTTTTACGAGGCAACGGGCTTTAAACCCGGCCAGCTGGAGGTCATAACCGGTGTGCGCGAGAGACGGTTCTGGGACATTGACCATACCCTGGCCCAGGGCGCAGCCAAGGCCGGGAAAAAAGCCCTTGCATCCTCAAAAATGTCACCGGAAGACATTGGTGTCCTGGTGTTCTGCGGTGTGGGCCAGGACGGGTTTGAACCTGCAACGGCCTGCGCGGTGGCAGACGAACTAAAAATTGGCAGAAATGCCCATGTATATGATGTGTCCAATGCGTGTCTCGGGGTAATTACCGGCATGGTGCAGGTGGCCAACGAAATTGAACTGGGCAATATAAAAGCAGGCCTTGTGGTCTCCTCGGAAACGGCCAGGCAGATTGTTGACTCCACCATCAGGGAAATCAACCAACGAAAAAGTGTTGATTTCTACAAAAAAACCATTGCCACCATGACCGGGGGGTCCGGAGCCGTGGCTGTGCTGCTGACCAACGGCACCTTTGATCATATTCCTGCACAGCACCGGATTGAAGGGGGAGTGGTACAGCACGCCAATGAACATCACGAACTCTGCCGCTGGACCTTCAGTGAAAAGGGAATGCCCACCCATGCCGCAATTCAGATGCGAACCAATGCCCAGGCAGTGCTGGAACACGGTCTTGTTCTGGCAAGGCAGACCTTTGACCGGTTTAAAGCCGAATTACAGCTTTCACAAGACAAACCTGACAAATACATCTGCCATCAGGTGGGCGCCACCCACCAGATGATGTTCCACAAAGCCATGGATATTGACCCGGCAAAGGATTATGCCACCTTTCCCTTTCTCGGCAACATCGGCACGGTTTCTCTTCCCATCACTGCTGCCCTGGCAGATGAGCGCGGATTTCTCGAACAGGGAGACGATGTGGGGTTTCTCGGCATCGGCTCCGGGCTGAACTGTCTGATGCTGGGAGTAAAATGGTAATGAAACGCAAAATCAACAATAAAACCCTGTCTACAAAGGGATATGCCCATCTGTACAATTTTAAACCCCGTTTTATGGATATCAACGGCCATCTCATGCATTATCTTGATGAGGGAAAGGGAAAACCCGTGGTCATGATCCATGGAAATCCCACCTGGTCCTTTTATTTCCGGCACCTGGTCAGAGTGTTGTCAAAAACCCACCGCACCATTGCCATGGATCATATTGGCTGCGGGTTTTCAGACAAGCCCGACAGCAGACACTATGACTACACCCTTGAACAGCGTACCCATGACCTGGAAAGGCTTATTGAAAAACTTGATCTCAAAGAAAAAATCACCTTGATCGTCCATGACTGGGGCGGGATGATCGGCCTTTATTTTGCTCTGAAGCATATTCACAGAATTGAAAAAATTGTGATCACCAACACCTCAGGGTTTGCCCTGCCAAAAAACAAAAGATTTCCGTTCCGGCTGTGGCTGATTAAATACCTGACCCCCTTTGCGGTACCCTGTGTCCTCGGCCTGAACCTGTTTTCAAAAGCCGCTCTTTTCATGGCTGCAGAGAAAAAACTGACCAAAGACGTTCAAACAGGGCTGACAGCGCCTTATAATTCCTGGAAAAACAGAATCGCCACATTGAAATTTGTTCAGGATATTCCCCTTTCAGAAACGGACAGATCCTTCAGCGCCGTAAGATACGTTGATGACACCCTCCACAGACTGACCACCCTGCCCCTTCTGATTTTATGGGGAAAAAAGGATTTTGTGTTTGACCTTACATTTTTCAATGAATGGAAAAAACGCTTTCCAAAGGCAAAAGTCCACCTTTTTGAAGATGCCGGGCATTATCTGTTTGAGGACAAACCCTTTGAAACAACCCGTTTAATCCAAAACTTTCTTCAGTAAATGAAAAAAAACCACTCAATGTTCCCCAGGATATTGATGTCACACAAGCATACCTGCAGGAAGCCCTTAGTCCCCCTCCATAAAGGAGCTCCTGTTTCAGAATCACGCAGAACAATTTCTTCCGCCCCGAACACAACACTCATGACAATAATTTTAAATGTTCCGTCGGACAGGGCAATCTCGTAGCCATTAACTGTAATTGCTTCCCCCATGGCAGGTTTTGCAATTCCTGCGGCATCCCAAAAAAAACCGGCCCCTCAGTGATTATATCACCCAGCATGATTATTCATGTTTAAACACTTAGGCAGCAAGTTAAAATAACTTATACATCCTGCTTGCCTTTTTATCTGTTTTCTTCGTTGGGACAAGGTTTACATAGCTCGTTATGCGCACCTTGTCCCGCCTTGAAAACAAATAAAAATTCGGCGCAATATGCACAACTTATTTCAACTTGCTACCTTAAACCCGGAATGGAAAAAAAGTTTCACTTTATTTTGAAAAAATAAAAATACAGCTGGCTTGACCCGGTTTTCCCTGTGATGTATCATGCGTAAGAATGTGCCCAGGTGCAGGGTGCAAAAAAAAGTTTGGCGGATTTATGAAATCGACGGAACGTATGAAACGGATAATACTCGATCATCAAGTTTTTTGAATACCGCCCCCCCTTCCATAAAAACTTGATAACCGAGTATCAGCGATGGCAGAATCTTTCACCTGCGAAACAAAATGGCAACAGAGAAAACCGGAAAGGCCAAGGTAGTCAACATGGCGGCCGTAGTAAAGGAAACAGATGAAAAAGGGCCTTGATCAGCAATGATATAAAGCAGTAATGATATTTTTGGCCTTATGCAGAAAAAACTGCACAATTACTTGTTATGTCGGCAACAAAGCATTGAACTGTTCAAATTGTTAAGGGATAAAATTCAATGGGAAATATCGATGACACTTATACTTTCTTTTTAAAAGTAATTTTTAAAGACGTACAGGAACCGATCTTTATAAAAATCAGAAAAAAAGAATCAGAAAGATTAGAAAGAAATAAGGGACGGAATCGAAACATAACCATGCTCTTTCATAAGGAGAGATCAAAAGCAAAAAAATCATAGGATGTGAGATCATGAAAAAACTGCCCATCGGCATTCAAACATTTGAAAACCTGATCCAGGAAGGGTTTGCCTATGTGGACAAAACCCGGTTTGTGAAAGAGCTGGCATCGCAAGGTAAATATTATTTTCTATCCCGCCCGCGCCGGTTTGGCAAAAGCCTGTTCCTCAGCACCCTGAAAGCCGCTTTTGAGGGGAAACGCAAGCTGTTCAAAGGGCTGTATCTTGAGGACAACTGGGACTGGGATCAGATCCATCCGGTGATTCATATCAGTTTTGGATCAGGGGTGATGCGGTCAGTGGCGGATTTGAAAATTCGTTTTGAGTCTATCCTTGAAGATCATATCGAAGCTTATGATGTAAAAACCAGCAAACAGGATCTGCGGGAACTGTTTTCACAGCTCATTAAACTGCTGTATCTAAAAACAGGTCAAAAAACAGTCGTCCTTGTGGATGAATATGACAAACCCATTCTGGACAGTATCCACAACACCGAACTGGCTGTGGAGATACGGGAGGAGCTGAAAAACTACTATTCCGTTATCAAGGACAGCGATGCCTGTATCCGGTTTGTATTCATCACCGGTGTTTCAAAATTCAGCAAGGTCTCCTTGTTCAGCGGACTGAACAATCTGGAGGATATTACGGTGTCTTCTGAGTTTTCCGCCCTCTGCGGTTATACCCAGGAGGAGCTGGAATCGGTTTTCAAAGCGTATCTGACCGGTCACAACCTGGATGACGTGCGCACCTGGTACAATGGGTACGCCTGGCTGGGGGAGATGGTATACAACCCCTTTGATATTTTGCTCTTTTTAAAAAAAGGCGTTTTTTCCAATTACTGGTTTGAGAGCGCCACCCCCACTTTTTTGATAAAATTACTGCTGACCCGGAAATACCGGGTACCGGATCTGAATGTTCTGCAAGTCGGAGAAGCGATTCTCGGCAGTTTTGATGTGGACCGGATTGAGGTGGAAACCCTGCTGTTTCAAACCGGCTACCTGACCATTCATGGGTTAAAAGTGATGGGTGGGATGCGCCGCTATACCCTGGGGTATCCCAACCAGGAGGTACGTCAGAGTCTGGCGGATTATATTCTTGGATACTTTACCCAGACCCCTGTGGCCCAGCAGAACAACGCCTTTGCCCTGTATGAAGCCCTGGAGGCCGATGATTTAAACCGGCTCCACCAGCTTTTTCACGCTTTTTTTGCATCCATTCCCAGTGAATGGTATAAAGCCCAGCAAACCGCCAGGTATGAGGCGTATTACGCTTCCATTGTCTACTGCTATTTTGCTGCCACCGGCATTGATGTCCGGCCGGAGGTACATTCCAACAAGGGACGGCTGGATCTGGTGGTGCGCTTTCAGGGGCGTGTCTATCTCATCGAATTTAAAGTGGTTGAGCAGTGCGGACCGGGAAAAGCCCTGGAGCAGATCAAAGCCAGAGGGTATGCAGAGCAGTTTGCAGGTGAAAATGTTACCCTTGTGGGGGTTGAATTTTCCAGTGAACAACGCAATGTCACCCAGTTTGTCTGGGAAAAGGTGTAACACTTTTCCAGGCAGTAACAAACATGATGAATTAATTAGAGAATGGATTATTGAAAAATTCAGCTAACAGTTTTCATGCTTTATTATGGCCGGATCGATAATCATGGTCCAGCCATTACGGTTATATGGCATCCCTGCCTTTCTCATTGGTCCTGACCCGTACGGCCTCTTCCACGTGAAGCACAAATATCTTTCCATCACCGATTTTTCCGGTTTTTGCAGATTCACGGATTTTATCCATTACCTGATCGGTCAAAGAATCGTCCACCACAATTTCAATTTTGATTTTAGGAATAAAGTCCACAACATATTCCGCACCCCGGTAAATTTCCTTATGGCCTTTCTGCCGGCCATATCCTTTGACTTCGGAGACGGTCATGCCCTGAACACCGATTTTACCCAGTGCATCTTTAACATCATCGAGTTTAAATGGTTTGATGATGGCCTCTATTTTTTTCATATGATCTCTCCTTTTGCTGACACACATTGCATATGCCCAGCAAACTTATTCTTATTCAATTTCAAATGCCCGTTCACCATGAATGGAATTGTCCAGGCCCCTGAGTTCATCGCTTCTTTCCACACGCAGGCCGCCGGTAACGCCTCGGGTAATCCAGAGAATGAGAATGGTACCAATGGCTGTAAACGCAATCGTACCCACAATGGAGACGATCTGAATGACCAATTGTCCGGGATTGCCGTATAACAGACCGGTACCGGCGGCATTGACCGCTGGATCGGCAAATATGCCAGTGGCCAGGGCCCCCCACAGCCCGCACATGCCGTGAACCCCAAAGGCATCCAGGGAGTCATCATATCCGAGCTTGTGCTTTAACACTGCCACACTGTAGAATCCAAAAACACCGGCAACCAGACCGATCACCAGCGCACCTGAAAGGTTGACAAAACCCGCCGCCGGTGTAATGGCCACCAGACCGGCCACAATACCCGACGCCAGACCCAGGACCGTGGGTTTTTTATTGACCATCCATTCGGCAGACATCCAGGCCAGGGCCCCAATGGATGCGGATGTATTGGTGACCAGAAACGCCGATCCAGCCAGCCCGTCCGCCGCCAGCTGGCTGCCCGCGTTAAACCCGAACCATCCGAACCACAGCAGGGCCGCCCCCAGGGATGTAAGGGTAATACTTGACGGGATCATGGCATCTTTGCCGTATCCTTTTCTTTTACCCACCATCAGTGCAGCAATAAGCCCGGCAACACCGGCATTGATATGCACCACGTTGCCGCCTGCAAAATCAAGCGCCCCCATATTGCCCATCCAGCCGCCACCCCATGCCCAGTGGGCAACGGGACAATAAATAAAGGTCACCCACAAAACAGCAAACACAATCCAGGATGAAAATTTCATCCGGTCCACCACTGCCCCCAGCACCAGGGCCACAGTGATGCCGGCAAAGGTCATCTGAAACAGGACAAATACAAATTCAGGGATGGTGCCGGACATGCTGTCAACGGTAATGCCTTTTAGAAAAAGATGGTCAAAGCCACCGATGACACCACCGATATCTGTCCCAAAGGAAAGGGTATATCCCCACATGACCCAGATCACACTGGCCAGACAATAGGAAACAAAGGTCATGGCCGTGGTGTTCAGCAAATTTTTATACCGGGACATGCCCCCGTAAAAAAGGGCCAGGCCCGCCGGGGTCATCATCATGACCAGTGCTGTGGATACAATCATCCAGGCCGTATCCCCTGAATCCAACACCCCGTCCGCCCCCAATGCCGAAGAAACCGGCCAGCTCAGCATCCACATGAATGTAATCAAAATACGTTTCATCATTGCTTTGTTCTCCTTTTTTTACTGATTTTTACTGATTTTTTAACTGATTTATGTATTCCACTTCCTAAAACTCAATCATCAACTTTTTTGAACAGCACCGCCCCCAGAGGTTCCCTGTCAGGGACAAAAACGACGGATGTCTTTTCCCCTGCCAGGCTAAAAATCGGCGACCTGGGGCCACTGGTCCTCAAATCAAACTGACCGGTAACTGGGCCCCAGGATAACAGCGGCGATCTCTTTTTTGAGCCGACCCACCTTCGCCTCTGAATCAATTTTTTGACCGTCAAAATCCCGGACATAAAAGACATCCACCACCTGATCGATTTTTGTGGCAATTTTGGCCACCCAGACATCCAGACCCAGGGCAAACAAAGTGTGGGTGATATTAAACAGCAGCCCGGGGAAATCATATGCAAAGACGTCAATAATCGTAAAAAAACTTGAGGCCTCATTATCCACCTTCACCTGGCAGGAGCAGTCCTGAATTTTTGCCCTTGAAATTCTGTAAACAGCAATCTTTTCTTTTAATATGGGTTTGATATCCAGATCCCCTTTGATCACGGCTTTAAGATCCTGAAAAACCCTGTCCCATTTTTCCTGTTCAAACATGGGATCAGGCGGCGGCCTGACTTCAAAAATATCCAAAGCAGTTAAATTTCTCCAGGTAAACACCTGGGCATTGAGGATATCAATATTATTCAAGGTAAACACCCCGGCTATATCTGAAAACAGGCCCGGTGCATCTCTGGCGCAGATGGTGACGGTTCTGGAGTTGGATTCCGGATTTTTCCTGATCTGCCAGACCACTGCCTGATCCTTTAGCTGCTCATTCAATGTCAGCTGATCATTCAATGCCATGTGATCCATAATCTCTTCTGTATCAACGGCCAGCAGATACCTGGGAGACAGAAAATTCAGAAAGGTGGCTCCGTCCGTGTTTTCCTCAGCCGAGTTTCCCTTTCTTTCCAAAAGGGCTTTTTTCACAGCCTTTTTTTTCTCTTGAATGGTCTGAACAGCCGCCTCTGAAGCCAGCTCCCCTTTTTCTATAATCTTATGGACGTTTACAAACAGGTTTCTTAACAGAGATGACGTCCATTCATTCCATGCATTGGGGCCGGTGGATATTGAATCGGCAATGGTGAGCAGATAAAGCATTTTCAGCCGATCCAGATCCCTGATGCAGCGGGCACAGAAAATACAGGTTTCCTCATCATTAATATCCCGCCGTGTGGCAGTCTTGATCAGCAGCAGATGCTCTTTGACCAGAAACGCCACGGTTTGGATGTCTTCTGTGCTGAATCTGAATCTTTCCAGAATGTCTGTGACCATTTCTGCACCGGCCCGGGAATGATCTGCGTCTGCCTGCCCTTTGCCAATGTCATGGAGCAGCACTGCCCAGTGCAGGAGCCTGGGATTTGACAGCGATTTATAGACCTCACAGCACATGGGTTCATTGGATTTTTCCTCTTTTTCCCGCCATCTGTGAAGTATCTTAACAGCATAAAGGGAATGCTTATCCACGGGATAGAGATGATATTCGTTAAACTGAATCCGGTTGACAATACCGTCCCATTCCGGAATCAACCGGTTTAAGATGCCAGTGCTGCGCATTTCGTCCAAACTATTGCATGAGGGATTTCCCTGAACCAGGATGTGCTCGAATAATTTATCCATTTTCGTATCTTTTATTTTCGTATCTTTCAGCAAGGGTGTGTTTACCAGAAAAGAAAACTCACGAACCAGTCTTTTGGCCTCGGCATTTAACGGCAGTTGATGACTATCGCTCTCACTGAATATTTCCATGATCAGAGCGGGTTTGTTCAGAATGGCTTCAGAATCTGTAAAACCGATCATCCCCCGGTTGATTTCCAGTCCCTGGACACGGGTCTTTTTAACCGTCCTTTTCCTCTGGTTATGAGCACCGCCAAATCCCTGCTCATGTAAAAACACCCGGTATAAGTGTTTGATAAATTCCATTTCACCATGGAGTTTTCCCAGGAACCGCTCCACCCCTTTTTGCCCGTTCTGATCTTTAAACCCCAGGGCCTGGGCTATCCTGATCTGATATTCAAAATAAAGGCGGTCGTCCTTCCTCTGGGTCAACTTGTGCAGCCAGCTGCGCACCATAAAAATAAATGACAGGGCTTTTTTCAACCGGGCATATTCTTCATGGGATAAAAACCCTTCATATTCCAGGTCTCTAATGCTTCTGATATTGGATTTGATACGGGCAATCCACAACATGGTATGATAATCCCTTAATCCGCCCAATCCTTCCTTAAGGTTGGGCTCCAGACGATAACTGGAATCGCCGAAATACGCACGGCGTTTTTCATTGGATTCAAGAAGAGAAAAAATGAGCTTGCCTGAACTGCCGTTTAAAACCCTGCGCCGAATCTGGGCAATCAGATTTACATATACATTTGACATCCCGCACACAAACCGTGCATCCAGAATAGATGTCAGAACTGAAATATCTTTTCTGGCAAGCTCCACACATTCCTTGACGGACCGGGTGGCATGGGCAACATCCAGACCCAGATCCCACAGGGGATACACTTTCTCCCTGATCAGCCTGTCTGCCCAGTTCAACACCTTTTTTTCAAACAGAATCATCAAATCCACATCGGACAGCAGGCACTGCTCTTTTCGACCGTACCCGCCCAGAGCAATCACTGCATATGGATTTTTTGCAAGTTTAATCTGAGGGCCAATTCTGCTCTGCTCATAGCTTTTCTGGAAATATTCATCCAGGAGCAAAGCGTGTTTTTCCGTAAAATCAGGGGCTTTACCCTCTAAAAACCGGGCAATCAAATCCGTTCGTTTTCCTGAAAGTGCGGTGCAGGGAGTATCCTGTTTTTTTTCAGCTGTTATCATTTTGCAGTTTTTACCCTTTTTATTAATTTTTACCCTTTTTATGAACTGGTCCCTTGTCTGAAAAAAACCAAACACATTTTTTACATGAAAGTTTTTCATGAATGCCAAAAGGGCAAAGAGCATGCCACAGGATTAAAATATAATTTATAACCTGTAAATACAGCATATTAAATTAATAATGACCTGCATCAAACAAATCAAATAAAAAACATTTCTGTAATATATTTAGATTTTTAATTACAGACTTGTTATTTTATCGATAAAATAATCAGCCCCAGGCTGTATTCAGCCAGGGGCCTGGCAGATAAAGCGCGCATCTGCTTGACATGCTTGACAAGGGCAGGGATGAGTGATACTTTCATCTTAACGGAGAGGGTAGATAGAGGATCAGGCAAAACCCATCTCTTCCTATAGCATATCCGACTGAAAATAAATTTAATACTCGGTTATCAAGTTTTTATGGAAGGACCGATTAAGAGCCCCCAGCGGTTGCCTGTCAGGAACATTGAGAACCAAAGGAGATCAGACTTTTTCCCTGCCAGGCGTTAAGAAAATCAAGCTGTTTGAGGACCAGTGGCCGCAGTTCTTGATTTTTAGCCTGGCAGGGAAAAAGTCTGATCTCCTTTGGTTCTCAATGTTCCTGACAGGCAACCGCTGGGGGCTCTTAATCGGTCCTTCCATAAAAACTTGATAACCGAGTAT